>JBDSFL010000149.1:0-4933 GCA_039919545.1 Thermoanaerobaculia bacterium
CGACGAAATTGAAGAACGCCGCCCACGCCACCGCCCGCTTGGGGGAGAGAACGCGCGTGCCCACCACGGTCGCGATCGAATTCGCCGCGTCGTGGAACCCGTTGATGAAGTCGAAGACGAGCGCGACGAAGACGACGAAGAAGATGAAATACATTTACGAGGACTTGATGACGATCTGCTCGAGCACGTTGGCCACGTCCTCGCACCGGTCGGTGGCCTCCTCGAGGAACTCGTAGATCTCTTTCCACTTCATGATCTGGATCGGATCCTTCTCGGTATCGAAGAGCCGTCCGATCGCGATCCGGTTCAGGGAGTCGCCCTCGTTCTCGAGCCGCTTGATCTCCACGCAGGATTCGATGATGGCCGCCGAGCTCTTCATGTTGCCCAGCAGCCGTACCCCGCGCAGGATCGCTTCGTTCGCCTGGACGAGGATCTCGGTGGCCGTCTTGAACTCGGCGGTGGGGCCGGCGATCTTGTACAGGACGAGGCGCGCCGCCACGGCATCCATGTAGTCGAGCACGTCGTCCAGCGCTCCGACCAGGTCGTGCATGTCCTCGCGGTCGATCGGCGTGATCCACGTGCTGGCCAGCCTCGAGAAGGTGTGGTGGGCGATCTGGTCGCCCTCGTGCTCGAGATGCTTGATGCGCGCGACCTTCACCTCCAGATCCCGGAAGTCGCCCGCGATGGCGTCCAGGGCGTGGGCCGCCTCCACCAGCACCTCGGCGGCTCGGATGAACTGGGGGATGAAGGTTTCTTCCTGTGGAAAGAATTTGATCAAGGAGCCTCCTGCGGGTGTCCGGGGCGGGCGGAGAATACCAAAGCAAGGCTATCCTCGCGCGATGTCCGAAGCGTCTCCCCGGCCGAGCGCCGAGCCGCTCTCGCCGAAGGCCTCGAGCCCCGTGCTCGCGGCCATAGACGTCGGTTCGAATTCCATCAAGCTGCTCGTCATCCGGGCCGAGCCCGGCGGGCACATCGAGGTCCTCGCCCGCGAGAAGTCGATGGTGCGCCTGGGCCACGAAACGCTGCAGACCGGCCTCCTTCCCGAAGCGGCCATGGCCGCGGGAGTGGAATGCCTCAAACGCTTCGCGGCGCTGGCCCGCGCGGCCGGTGCCGACCGCATCCTGTGCGCCGGGACGTGCGCGGTGCGCGAGGCGGAGAACGGCGCGGAGTTCGCCCGCCGTGCGAAGGAGGCGGCCGATCTCGATCTCGAGGTCATCTCGGGCGAGGAGGAGGCACGGCTCATCACCCGCGCGGTGAGAAGCGACTTCGTCCTGGCGGCCGATCCCCTGCTGGTGATCGACATCGGCGGGGGCTCCACCGAGATCATCGTCTCGGCGGGCTCGCAGAATCCCTTCGCCGAGAGCCTCGAGCTGGGTGCCGTGCGCCTCACGGACGCCTTCCTCCGCTCGGACCCGATCGACGCTCGGGAGGTCGCGGCCCTGCGCCAGGAGGTGGATGCCCGGCTGAAGCGCGTCGCCCGGGCCGCGCGCGCGGCCGGCTATCGGACGGCGGTGGGGACCTCCGGCACCATCGCGGCGCTCGCCGATCTGGCCGATGCGCTGGAGCAGCGCCGCGCCGCCGTGGCGGGGCATCGTTCGCTCCCGATCCAGAGCCTACGCCGGGTCGTGAAGGTGCTCCTCTCCGGTACGGCGCGCGAGCGTGCGCGCCTCCCGGGAATGGATCCCCGCCGCGCGGACATCCTTCCCGCGGGAGGCCTCCTGCTGCTGCGCCTGATGGAGCGGCTCGGCATCGAGGAGCTGGCCGTGTGCGACCGCTCGCTGCGCGACGGGCTCATCCTCGACGCGCTCGACCGCAGCGCGCGCGAGCGCGATGCGGTCTCGTCTCCCGATTCCGAGCTCGACGTGCGCCGGCGCAGCGTGGCACGCGTGGCCGCGCGCGCGAACCTCGAGGTCGCCCACGCGACGAAGACCCGCGATCTGGCTCTCCTGCTCTTCGATCGCACGCACCCGCTGCATCAGCTCGCGGGCCGCGAACGCGAATGGCTCGAGCACGCGGCGTTCCTGCACGACATCGGCACGTCGATCGCTTATGCGCGCCACCACAAGCACTCCGCCTACCTCATCTCCCACGGCGAGCTGAAGGGCTTCGGCGCGGACGAGATCGAGGTCATCGCCCAGGTCGCGCGCTATCACCGCAAGTCGCGCCCCACCGAACGGCACGATTCCTTTGCCCGCCTCGACCCCTGGCTCAAGCCCATCGTCGAGAAGCTCGCGGCGCTGCTGCGCGTGGCCGACGGGCTCGACCGAACTCACCGGCAGGTGGTCACGGGGATGGACGTGGAGCTGCGCCGGAAGCGGCTCGTGCTCACCCTGCTGGTCACCGGAGACGCCTCGCCGGAGGTGTGGGCCGCGGAGAAGAAATCACGGCTCTTCGAACGCCTGTTCGGGCGGCGGATCGAGATCTCGCTGAGGCCGAACGCCGCTTGAGCCCTCTTATAATTGAGAATGAGGACCTGACCCCTCCGGCGCTGGCATGCTCCGGGCTCGTCGCCGTTTGGAGACCGTTCAGCCCTGCTTCGGCTCGTTTCTCACCCTCGGCCCGCCGAGCCCGTGCTTGATGACCTCGCCCTGCGCGATGTAGATCGTCTCCTCGCCGATGTTGGTCGCGAGGTCGCCCACGCGCTCGAGATTCTTCGAGACCGACATGATCTCGATCGAGGCCGAGATCAGCGCCGGGTTCTCGGCCATGTAGGTGAGCAGCTCCCGGATGATGGAGCGATTCTTGTCGTCCAGGAGATCGTCCCGCTCGCACACCGCGAGCGCCAGCGCCGAGTCTCTCCGCACGAAGGCGTCGAGCGAATCCTTCAGCATCCCCCGCGCGATCTCGGCCATGTGCGGCAGGTCGATCCAGCGCTTGAAGGGCTTCACGTGCGACATGCGCTCCGCGGCCTCGGCGATGTTCACCGCGTGGTCGCCGATCCGCTCGAGGTCGGTGTTGATGCGGATCGCCGCGACGAGGAGGCGCAGATCTCCGGCCACGGGCTGCTGGGTGGCGAGGAGGTGAATGGCCTCCTCCTCGATCCTGATCTCCATCTGGTCGACCACGTGGTCGCGCTCGATCACCCGCTTGGCCAGCGCCCCGTCGCACGCGACGAGGGCCTCGACCGCGAGGCGGATCTGGTTCTCCACCTCGGCTCCCATGCCGATCAGCTGGCGGCGCAGGTTCTCGAGCAGGACGGCGAAGTGCTCTTTCATGACGGGCTCCTTGGTTCTGCTGTGGAGGGAATGCCCTCGGACGCGGACGGGAGCGACACCGTGAACCGGCTGCCCTGCCCCGGCTCGGACCGCACCTCCACCGTCGCTCCGTGAATGATGAGGAGGTGCTTCACGATGGCCAGTCCCAGTCCGGTGCCGGGCGTGGCCTTGGCGCGCGAGGGATCGACGCGATAGAAGCGCTGGAAGATGTTCCCCTGCTCCGCATGGGGAATGCCGATCCCCCGATCCTGAACGTGGACCAGGACGCGCGAGGGACCGGCCCGTTCGGCCGTGGCCTCCACGACGGAACCGGCCGGCGAGAACTTCACCGCGTTGTCCAGCAGGTTGCGGAAGATCTGCGCGAGGCGCCGGCGGTCGGCGGCCACGGCGAGGCCCGGCGCCGCGCCGACCGCGAGGCGGACGTCGCGAGCCTTCGCCGCGGAGGCCAGGCCCGACGCCACTTCCTGGAGCAAAGGCTCGAGGGCGACGGGCCCCACCTGCAGCGTCACGGTGCCCGACTCGATCTGGGCCAGGTCCATGAGATCCGACACGAGGAACTCCATGTCCGCGGCCTGCCTGCGGATGATGTCGACGAAGCGCCGCAGATCGCGGGACAGGGTTTCGTCCGGCTCGAACGAGTCGGCCGCGGCGCGCACCGCCGCGATCGGCGTGCGCAGCTCGTGCGAGACGTCCGCCACGAAGCGCCGCCTCATGATCTCGGTGCGCTCGCGCTCGGTCACGTCGTTGACGACGGCGATGGCGGCGGGCTCTCCCGGCCGGCTTCCGTGGGGCACCGCGCAGACGGTCAGCTCCACGATCCGCTCGTGCCCGGGCCCGGAGTCGAGGCGGATGACCTCGGTGCGGGGCGCGCCCGGCTGCGCGTCGGCGCCGTGCCGGAAGAGGGCGACGGCGCTCGGATTTCTCACGAGGTCGACGAGCGCCGGACGGGACGAGGTGCCAGGCGCGCCGAAGATGCGGAGCGCAGCGGGATTGGCGTCCAGCACGGCGAGCGTGCGATCCACCACGACGAGCCCCGCCGGCACCTGCTCGAACACGGTGCGCGCCAGCAGGCGCGCCCGTTCGCTTCCCTCGCGCTCGGCCGAGACGAGCCGCGCGAAGTTCGAGAGGGCGAAGAAGACCTCCTGCGTCTCCTCGGAGGCGCCGGGAAGGTGCGCCGGCCGGCGCCCCTCCGCCGCATCGGCGACTCCGGCGCGGATGCGGTCGAGCTCGACGGCGTGACGGCGCCGGATGAAGACGACGAGGAGAGCGACGAGCACGCCCGCGCCGAGCGCCACGCGCTCGAGCGTGCGCCGGAAGGGAGACTCCGCCGCGTCGAGCTCCGATTCGCGGATGGCCAGGCGGAGAAACCCCGCGGGTTGATCGGCGCTGCCGATGCGGCGGGCGACGTAGAGCAGCGGTTCGACGATCGTGGCCGAGCGCCGCTCCGCGAAGCCCGTGCCGTCGCGGAGCGCCGCCACGATCTCGGGCCGGGCGCCGTGGTTCTCGATCGTGGGCAGCTTCACCGGCTCGATGTCGCTGTCGGCGATCACGCTGCCGTCCTTGCCGATGAGCGTGACGCGCGTCCCGGACTGCCTCGCCGCGAGGCGCACGCGCTCCTGGGCATCCGGCCGGCCGGAGAGATCGGGGGCGAAGTCATCGGCCAGGCGCTCGAGCATGGCGGCCAGGTCGCGGCGCGACCGCTCACGGACCGCGCCGTC
>JBDSFL010000244.1:0-5486 GCA_039919545.1 Thermoanaerobaculia bacterium
GACCGAACCCCGGTACCTGGTGGGCTGGCCGTCCGCCCGCTCCGAGCTGGTCGTGCCGCTCCGCATCGACGACGAGGTCGTGGGGGTGTTCGACATCCAGTCGCGGCGCCACGGTGCGTTCAGCGAGGCGGACGTACGGGTCCTCTCGGACTTCGCCGATCGCGCCGCGCTCGCCATCCGTCTGGCCGAGCTGGTGGGCCAGCTGGAAGCCCGCACGCGCGTCCTGGAAGCGGTGGGCCGCGCGGCGCAGCTTCTGAACTTCCGCCTGCAGACGCCTGACGTGCTCTCGTCCTTCGTGGAGGAGACGAGCCGCGCCTTCCCCAACGCCGATGGCTGCATCGCGTACGTCGTGAAGGAGGACCTCGCCTCCTTCTCCATCGCCGCCGCGTACGGGCTCGGGAAGGTGACGCAGACGGCGGTGGGAAGCGACGTGATCATGATCGACGAGTTCCGGTGCGCTGGCCGCGCCTTCCGCGAGAACCGGCCCGTCTTCGTGGAGATCCAGGGCCTCGACGAGCTGATGTCCGGCCTGCCCAGCGTCAGGCGGGCGCGGGTACGCAGCTCGGTGGACAATGCCGAGATCCGTCACCTGCTGGCAGTGCCGATCCGCGTGGGAGAGCGCGGGCTCGGCGTCATCGAGATCCTCGCCTTGCGGCCCAGGGCTTTCACCGCATCGGACGCCGAGACCTTGCTCGTCCTCGCCGAGCATGCGGCCATCGCGCTGCGCAACGCACGCCTGTTCGAGGAGCTGCAGCGCTCCAACCGGCTCAAGGACGACTTCCTGGCCAACCTCTCGCACGAGGTGAGGACTCCGCTCACCGGCATCGTGGGCTGGTCCGAGGTGCTGCTGGACGCGCGCGGCGAGGATCCCGAGACACGGCGGGCGCTCGAGGCGATCCTCGGGCAGGCCGACACGCTGAGCCGGATGCTGGCCGATCTGATCGACCTCTCGCGCATCGACAATTTCGGCCTCGAGATCCGCCGCACGCGCGTGAAGCTTCCCGAGACGATCGCCGCCGCGCTCGACGCGGTGAGCCCGAGCGCGGCCAAGAAGGGCGTGGAGCTGACCTGCGACATCGCCCCCGACGTGCCCGCCATCGAGGGTGATCCGGGCCGCCTCAAGCAGGTGGTGTGGAATCTCCTCACGAACGGAATCAAGTTCTCTCCTTCGGGCTCGGCCATCGACATCCGGCTCACGACCTCTCTCGGCGGCGGCGCGGAGCTGACCGTCTCGGATCAGGGCTCGGGGATCGATCCCTCGTTCCTGCCTCATGTGTTCGACCGGTTCCGGCAGGAGGAGACATCGAGCAACCGGCGTTTCGGCGGGCTCGGGGTGGGGCTCGCGATCGCGCAGGCGATCGTGGGTGCGCACGGCGGCACCATCGGCGTGGAGAGCGAGGGGCGCGGACGGGGCTGCCGCTTCCATGTGACGTTCCCGGCCACCCGGCGGCCGATCAGCTCGTCGGGCAGCACGCCGAGGCTCGTGCCGCGACCGGCCGAGTCTTCTCCGCTTCCCGTGGTGCTGGTGCTCGAGTCGGATCCGTCGAATCGTGACCATCTCGTGAGGCTGTGCGAGAGCCTCGGCTTCCAGACGACGGCAGCCGCCGACGAGGCCGAGGCGCACGAGATGGGAGAGCGGATCCGGCCGGGGGTCCTGCTGATCCCGGCGAACGCGTCCTCGGGTCCCGACGGCCTCATGGAGTCGATGCAGCGCAAGCGCGGCGGCGAGCGCCTCCGTTTCATCGCCGTCACGGATTCCAAGTCCGACTCCGAGCACCGCCGGCTGGCGGGCGCCGGATTTTCGCAGGTGATCGTGCGGCCGGCACGCCGGACGATGCTCGAGCGGGCGCTCTCGGACACCAGTGATCTCCCGTGATTTGACCCTTGTTCCCGCGGGGCCACACAATAGCGGGATGCCCCTCGCCGAAACGGAGGCGGTGCGCGTCCTCTATTCGGCGCGGATCGCGAGCGGAACCCTGCTGGATGCTCTCGAGCGCGCCGGACTGTACGGCGAGAATTTCACCACCGTGCCCGACGTCGGTGCCGCTGCCCGCGTCGTCTTCGTCGGCGATGCCGCGACGCTGGGTCTCGTGCTCGCGACGCTCGATCCGCGCACCTCACCCGCGGTGCTCGTTGCCATCGGAAGCGAGCCGGCCGACCAGGGCGGAGGCGTTCCGTGCCTGGTCATGCCCGAGCTCCTCGATCCCGCGCTCCTCGCCGCGACGCTGCGTGCCGCGGCGGAGCTGGTGCGCGCGCGCGCGCGGTCGAACGCGCTGGCCAGACGGCTCGCTGATTCCGAGGAGCGGATCGCCGCGCTGAACCGGATCGGGATCGCGCTCTCGGCCGAGCGCGACGTCGACAAGCTCCTCGTGAAGATCCTCACCGAGTCGCGTCGGTTCTCGCGCTCGGAGGCAGGAAGCCTCTACCTCGTCGAGGACGGCCCCGAGGGCAAGCGCCTGCGATTCAAGCTGGCGCAGAACGACGCGGTGGTGTTCTCGTTCTCCGAGCGCACCGTGGCCGTGGACGACCAGAGCCTCGCCGGGTACGCGGCCTTTCACGGCGAGCCGCTGGTGCTCGAAGACGCGTACGAGCTGCCGGAGGGCGTGCCGTACCAGCACAACGACAGCTTCGACGTGGCGACCGGCTGGCGCACGCGCGCGGTGCTGATCGTTCCGATGAAAGACCACCGCGGCGAGCTCGTCGGCGTGCTCCAGCTGATGAACCGTCAGGGGCCGGAGTCGGGCACGTTCGAGCCCTACCCGGCCGATCTCGTCCCCGTGATGCTCTCTCTGGCCACTCAGGCGGCGGTGTGCCTCAAGGCCAACCAGCTCACCGCTTCGATCCGAAGGCTCTTCGAGGATTTCGCGCGCGCGGCCATCGTGGCGGTGGAGCAGCGCGACCCCACCACGGCCGGTCACTCCAACCGCGTGGCCGAGCTGACCGTCTCGCTGGCCAAGGTGGTGGATCGCGCCTCGGAGGGGCCTTACGCGCGTGTCTCGTACTCGCGCGAGGAGCTGCGCGAGATCTCGACGGCCGCGCTGCTGCACGACTTCGGCAAGATCTCGATTCCCGAGCGCGTTCTCATCAAGGCCAAGAAGCTCGAGCCCGACGAGCTGCGCCGGATCCGCGACCGGTTCGATTTCGCCCTCGAATCCGGCGATGCCGACGGCTATCGCCGTTTCCTGCACGCGCTCGTGGGCGCCGCCCGGGTGCCCAGCCACGACGAGCTCGAGAGTTTCGAGCGGGTACGGCTGCAGGAGGCGCAGGAGCTCGAGGGGCTGTGGCGCGAGATCCTGAAGGCGAACGAGCCCACGATCCTGCCGGAGGCGACAGGCCAGCAGCTGCGCATCTTGCGCGACCGCACGTTTCGCGACCGGCGAGGTGAGAGCGGTCCGCTCCTGCTGGAAGACGAGTTCCAGTTCCTCTCCATCTCCAGGGGGAGCCTGTCCGCCGACGAGCGAGAGAAGATCGAGAGCCACGTGTCGCACACGTACCGGTTCCTCGCGACCATTCCGTGGACGGCCGACCTGGCGCGTGTGCCCGACATCGCGCACGCCCATCACGAGAAGCTCGACGGCTCGGGCTATCCGCGCCAGCTCACCGGCGATGCGATCCCGATCTCCGCACGCCTCCTCACCGTCTGCGACATCTACGACGCGCTCACCGCGGCCGACCGGCCATACAAGAAGGCGGTCCCACGAGAACGCGCGCTGAAGATCCTGGAGGACGAGTCGACGAGCGGGAAGCTGGACCCGTGGCTCGTGCAGACGTTCATCTCCGAGCGAGTGTGGCTCTCGACCGAGGGCAAGGACTGAGGAGCGTGCCGCGCGGTCTGCGGGCGTCGCGGCGGCCCGCGCCGGCATTGTTCGCGCTGGCATTGTTCACGCTTCTAGCCCGCACGGCGACCGCGCAGGCGCCGCCCGCCCCGCGCGGGCGCTGGCACTTCCAGGTGCCGGGCGAGGGTGGGTTTGCCTACTCGATCCTCTTTTCGCGTGGTGCCGGAGAAGACGAGACGCGACTCTTGCTGCTGCAGGGCGCCGAGCGTCTGGAGCTCGTCTCCCGCCAGGGCGGGACGGGCAGCGATTCGCTGGAGAGCGTGCGAAACGGCGCGACGGGGGAGCTCTTCTCCCGGCGCCTGCTGCTTTCGGGGTATGCGGCGATTCCGGGGTGTGAAGGCGTCAAGTCTCCCGATGCGTGCCTGATCTTTTCGGGGCCGAACGGGACGGTGTCGGCGTCACTCGCGGCGTTCGCCGCCCAGGATGCGCCGGCCCTGCGAACGCGCATCGCGGCGCTCACTTCAGAGAAATTTCAGGTGGGTCTTTTCGGGACGGCGCCCTGCTTCGACCGCGTGCTCGAGCTCTCGTCGTATCAGGACGATTTCCTCGGCCTCGTGTGGCCCGAGCGGTTCCGGCATCGCACGGGCGCAATTCAGGGGGGAGCGAGCCGGGTCCGGGGCTGCTCGTTCGACACCGGCTTCGGTTTTCCCTGCACGGAGGCGGAACGCCGTCGTGAGGAGACGCGCTTCGGCGCGAAGTGACGCGTTTCTCGCGTTTCTCGCCGCTCAGCGCTCGCGTAAGACGAGATAGGGATTGAGCGGCTCCCCTTCCCACCACTTCTTGTCGGCACCCAGCCGCGCGATCGTGAAATGCAGGTGCGGCGTGTTCTTGGGCGCGTTCCCGGTGGTACCCACATAGCCGACACGGTCTCCGCGCCTGAGGACTCTCCCTTCGGTCATTCCTTCGGCATACGAATCGAGGTGCGCGTACGAGTAGCGGTACCGCTCGGTGGGATCGAATTCATAGAGCGTGAGCCCGCCCGCCACGCTGTTGAAGAGCTTCTTCACGACGCCGTCCTCCACCGCCAGCACGGGCGTTCCGCGCGGCGCGAGCACATCGAGCGCCTCGTGACGGCGGGCCCCGCGCCGCTCCTCGAAATTGTCCCGCAGCTGGCTGGCCTGAACGCCCGCCACCGGGATCAGCAGGCGGCGGCGGCGCAGCTCGGCGATGTCGTCCGCGACGAAGGACGGCGGGGCGGCTGCCGTGCGCACCGCTCCCTCGCGGGCGGGAGCGGGATCCACGGCGGTGGCGGTGCCGGGGCTCACGTCGAGATGGGGAAACTCGTCGCTGGGCGCGGCGGGCTTCGACTTGGGCAGCCGCACCAGCACCACGAAGAAGATGGCGCCGAACAGGACGGAGACCAGGGTGAGCCGCGTGGAGCGGCCGAGGCCGCGCGTGGCTTTCCCGGCGGCGCTCACCAGCGGGCGCGCTTTCCGCGCGTGTCGATGTGGATGAACGGGCCGTGCACCGAGGTCGCGGAATACAGGCCGATGCCTCCCACGAGCGAGGGATATTTCTTCTCCACCGCCTCGGCCGCCTTCACGAGGATGCGTGCGTCGCCGAGATCGATCTTCCCGTCCTGGTTCAGATCATCGAGGCGGTCATCGCCGTCGTCGTCCGGATAGACGTCCGCCGCATCGCCGTACATGT
>JBDSFL010000250.1:0-3390 GCA_039919545.1 Thermoanaerobaculia bacterium
GTCGTGAGCAGGAAATCCAGGTCCATCGCCAGCGCGGCTTCGAGTCGGCTCGCGAGGAGCGACCGTTCGTCGCGCACGCCGCCGAGATCCACCACCTCGGCACCCAAACGCGCGAGCGCGCCGAGCAGGAGGGGGCCGTTCGTGTTCCGGATCTGCCCCGGCCCCGGCAGCGTACCGGGAGCGACGATCTCGTCTCCCGTGACGAGGACGCCCGCGCGCGCCCGCCGGCAGACGGAGAGGGTGTCGCGCCCGGCCGCCGCGCAGAGCACGAGGTCGGCCGGCGACAAGCGCCGCCCCGGCCCGAGCAGCCCGCGCCCCTGAGAGAGAACCTCTCCCTTGCGGCGGATGTGCGCGCCGAGCTTCGGCGCCTCCAGGATCTCGACGCGATTTCCGATGAGCACCCGGGCTGATTCGACCGGCACGACCGCGTCGCTTCCCGCCGGCATCGGGGCGCCCGTCATCACCTTGAGGGCGGCCCCGCTCGCGAGCGAGCCGTGGGACACTGCTCCCGCGGCCAGGGAGCCCGCGATGGAAAGCGAGGTGGGGGCGCTTTGAACTTCCGCAGCCCGCAAGGCCCAGCCGTCCATCGCGGTCGTGTCGAACGGAGGTAGGTCGAGATCCGCGGTGACGGACTCCGCCAGGATGCGGCCCGCAGAATCCGTGAGCGGAGACGGCGTAGCGCCGAGGAAGCTCGTGCGGTCGATCACGTTGGCGAGGGCCTGCTCGAAGCTCAGCACCCGGGGATGGTAGCAATGCGGTCTCCCGCGGCCTGGCGAGACCCTCCCGGGAGACGCGCCGTCGGCCCTTCACTTAGAATCGGGAACGTGTCGGACAGTCGATTCCTGTTTCGGGGCGATCTCGCGCAGACGCCGATCCCTGAAATGCTCCAGACCGTGCACCACTACCGGGTTCCCGGCGTCCTGAGCGCCGTTCACGACGGGATCGAAAAGAAGATTTTCATCTGGAACGGCGACGTGATCTTCGCGACCTCGGGAGACCGCGCCGACTCCCTGGGCGACTACCTGCTCGGCAAGGGGCGCATCACCCAGGCGCAGTTCGACCAGTCGGTGGAGATCCTGCTTTCCTCCGATGGACAGCGGAGGCACGGCGCGGTGCTCGTGTCCATGGGCGTGCTGACTCCGCGGGAGCTCTTCGAGATCGTCGGTGAGCAGGTGCGCTCGATCCTCTTCTCGCTGTTCGAATGGAACAACGGGGAGGTCACGTTCCAGGTGGGGCAGTACAAGACCGACGAGCTGATCCAGCTGCACATTCCCGCACGCCGGGCCATCCTCGAAGGCGTGAAGGCCATGCACGACGCCCGTCGGCTCGTGGGCCTGCTGGGCCCTTCGTGGACGATCTTCGATCCCGCTTTCGTGGGAATGGAGATCGCCGACGTCGCGCTCGAGCCGGGCGAGCTCAAGTTCCTGAACCAGATCGACGGCGCACGGACGCTGCGCGAGCTGATCGTGCTCGGCCCGGGAGACGCGTCGAGCAATGCGAAGTTGATGTATGCGTTCTTCGCCCTCAAGCTCATCACGCGCCGCGAGACGGTGTCCAAGAGCATCAAGAAGCTTCACTGGAATACCGGGGGCGGCGGTTTTGCCGCCGGCCGCTGAGCTCTTCGGCGATTCGAAAGGACCTGCGGAATGCCTCTCTATGAATATCGCTGTGATACTTGCGGACACAAGTTCGAGCAGATCCAGCTGTTCTCGGATCCCCTCCTCACCGTCTGTGAAGAGTGCGGCGGGGAGCTGAAGAAGCTCATCTCGTCTCCGGCGTTCCAGCTCAAGGGCTCGGGGTGGTATGCCAGCGACTATCCGAAGCAGAACGCCGCGAAGCCTTCGGGCACGTCGGACGGCGGCAAGGGTGACTCGAGCGAGAAGTCCGGCTCCGACAAGGGCGCGGACAAGAGCTCCGAGAAGAGCGCATCAGGCAGCAGCGGCGACAGCAAGGGAAGCGAATCCAAATCCGAGAAGTCCGAGAGCAAGCCGGCGGAGAAGGCGAGCGAGAAGCCGGCAGCGCCGGCGGCGAAGTCCGACACGGGGAGCTGATTCCGCCGCGTTGATTGCGGCTAAACTGTGCGGGTGAAGCACGGCGTCTCGACGGCCCTGATGGGTGCCCTGGTGGGGCTCGCGCTCTGCCTCGGTACGATCCCCGCCCGCGCGGAGTGGAGCTCGAGCGCCGGCCACTGGTACCGGTATCCGCTTCCCGGCGCGGAAGTGAAGTCGCTGGTGGCCGATCCGAAGGTTCCCGACGGGTTCTACGCGGGGACTGCCCAGGGCGGCGTCTATCGCACCACAGACGGAGCCCGCACCTGGACGTCGTCGCCCGGCGGAAGCCCTTATCCCGGCTACTCGGTCACGGCGCTCGTCATCGATCCGCTGCAGGGCTCGACTCTCTGGCTGGGCCTCACCGGTGTCGTGCGCGGCGGCATCCTCGCTCGCTCGGACGATCGCGGCCAGACGTTCTTCGAGGTGAGGCGCTGGGACGAGCGGGCGGCGGCGCGGGTCGTCGCCGTTTCCGTTCAGGCCGGTCGCAGGCTCCTCGCCGTCGGCGGCGACTACGGAGTGGAGCTGAGCGAAGACGGCGGCTCCACCTGGCGCAGCTCGGCACCCGCGCTGGATCCGGGCAGCGGCATCTCGTTCCTCGCATTTCATCCGCGGCGCGAGACGCTGCTCTACTGCGGCTCGTTCCGGCACCCTTTCCTCTCGTCCGACCTGGGGCGTACGTGGAAGCGGATCGCCAACGGCATGATCGAGGACACGGAGGTCTTCGCCCTCGACTTCTCCTCCCGGAATCCCGACGATTTCTGGGCCGCGACGTGCGGCTGGGTCTATCGGACCATCGACGGGGCCAGGAACTGGACGCGCTACAAGAACGGGCTGACCGATCGGCGCACGCACGTGGTGCGCACCGATCCGCTCGATCCCGCGCGCGTGCTGGCGGGCACGACGGGCGGGCTCTTCGAGAGCCGCGATTCGGGCAGCAATTTCCATCGCATCGGACCGGAGATCGTCGTGAACGCCATCACGTTCGACCCGTTCCATCCGAACGTTCTCTTCATCGGCACGGAAGCAGAGGGAGTGCTCCGGAGCGAGGACGGCGGGCTCACGCTCGCCGAATCGAATCACGGCCTGGCCGAGGCGAGAGTCTCTTCGGTCTCGACCACGGCGTCGGGGCGCGTCATCGTCTCGCGCGCGGCCGATGGAGCGAGCGGCGGCCTGTGGACCATCGACCCCTCCACTGGCGATACCGAGAAGCTGCTCCCCGCTCCTCCCTCCACCGTGCTTTCGCTCGCGTCGGTGGGCGAGGCGCTGCTCGCGGGAACGCCGGACGGGATCTATCGCTGCGATGCTCCCGGCCGCCCCTGGACGGCGGTGCTGGGGCGCG
>JBDSFL010000264.1:0-11833 GCA_039919545.1 Thermoanaerobaculia bacterium
CTCGTGAGAGCGGGGTGACGCGGCTCGTCGTCGGATCCACAGCGACGAGCGCCCCGTCCTTCCAGATTTCCATGGTTGCGTCCTTCTCCGCCGAGCGCGACGAGAGAAAGACCAGGAGACGGCCGTCTTCGAGCTCGCCCGAAAAACGAACCATCGCGGCGGCACCGAGTGAGACCGTGTTGAGAAGCGCGCCCGCGGGAGAGTAGACGTCCAGGCTCGCCTGCCCTGCCGTCGCCGACAGGGCACCGACGCCTCCGTTGTCGAGAAACATCATTCCCATGACCTTCCGCTTCTCTCCGAGCGGGGCCAGCAGGGCACCCGTCCCTGCGTCCCGCAGGCTGCCCAGCCCTCCGTCGACGACCAGGAGGCGATCTCCCGAGCGGCTGGGGAGGATGGACATGATGTGCGGAGTGGACGTGGGCCCGAGGCGTCCGGTCGTCTCGAGCTTTCGCGTCGCGACGTCGAATTCCACCAGATAGGTCCAGATCGAGGACTTCGCGGACGTGAAGGGACGGAAAACGCGGACCTTGTCCTCTCCGAGGAAATAGAGCGAGGCCCAGCCGAGCTCCTTCTCCTCGGGAAGTCGCGCTCCGGCGAGCGTCTTGCCGGAGCTCACGTCGTAGACGCTGAGCAAGCCTTCATCGACGACGGCAACGCGCGCGCCGCTCGGGGAGAGTTCGCAGCTGACCCAGTGCGAGAACATGATCTTGGAGTGGAGCGGCCGGGGCGGGTCGGTTCCGAGATCGACGGTCACGAGCTCGAGGGAGTTCGCGTACTGGTTGGTCGTGAGCGAACCCTGGAACTCCAGCCAGGCCGCATGGCGGCCGTCGCCAGAGAATCCGACCCAGCCCGACGTGAAGGGAACGCTCAGCGATTTTCCCGAGCGCTGATTCCAGAGGAAGCTGCCGGTGGCTTTCCCTCGATGCCGCAGGGAGCCCTCGACGAGAGCCCAGTCGCCTTGCGGCGCGAAGGCTCCTGCGCCGATCGTCTTCAGGCTCGCGGGAGTCGCGGACGTGACCCAGATCGCGAGTGCCGCGAGCAAAACCGCGCAGCCGCCGCCGATGGCCCAGAGCGTCTTCGAGAAGGCGCCATGGGCGCGCTGTGGATCGGTCCGGCCGATGGCGACCTGTGCGTAGGTGGCTGCGAGCAATGCTCCGCAGAGGCCAAGGAGCCACCACGTGGGATCCGGGATGTTCAGGCTCGATCCGGGGCGGTTCCAGATGCTGTGATCGGCCCAGAAACCGCCCGACCAGTAGCCGCGCACTCCCCAGAAACCGGAGAGAACAAGGGTACGCATCGTGGACCAGATGACGGTCCCGACGAGAAGGGCCATGGCCACGTCGAACACGAGCCAGCGTGAACGGGAGCGGATCGCCGAGCTGATGGCATGAGCCATGAGGACGACGACCAGGACAGCGATGACGAGGGCGAGGCTCGAGATGATCCAGCCGCGGAGCGGTGTCCCCGCGGTGGCGCTCTCCGGACCGGCCACGCGCGTGTTCGTGATGGCCTGGTAGAGAAAGGTCGGGACCGCGCCGAGGACGAGCGCGGCGAGCACGACGAACGTGGCTGCGAAGAGCTTGCCTCCCCAGATCGCCAGTACCGACAGGGGCCTGCCGAAGTAGAAGCCGAGGCGCTGCTCCGTGAGATCGCGCACGATCACGCTCGAACCGATCAGGATGGCCGCGGCGCCGGCCAGGGAAAGGGAGAGGATGAGCGCGGCAATCATTCGGGTCTCCGCGGCATTCGACGCCTGCGCTCCCGGGACGAGCGGCGCGAGAAAAGGAATGATCCCGGCGAAAGCCGCGGCCACGAAGACCATGCGCCGCGCCTGGATCTCCCGCCACGTCATCGTGAAGAAACCGTTCATGGACGAACTCCTTTCGGCTCACCGGCCACCGCCAGAAAAATCTCCTCGAGCGACATCGCGGCCGCCTCCGCGTCCACGACCCCCTCGGTTCGCTGAAAGCGCTCGAAGAGGGGATCGTCGTAGTTGTTCACCACGGCCTCCACGCCCCAGCCGCGCACCTTGACCTTGAGCGCGAAGAACGGATCCAGCTCCTTGCCAAATTCGGTGCGCTCCTCGGTGACCTCGTTGGCGTAGCGGATGCGACGGAAGCGTGACTTGAGCGTCTCCATCGATTCGTCGAGCGCCAGCTTGCCGTCCTTCAGGATGCCCACGCGATCGGCGATTCCTTCGACGCCGGAGAGATCGTGCGTGGTGAGGAAGACGGTCGTGCCGCGATCGGCCAGCTCACCCACCAGCTCCTCGAAGAAGACGGTTCGTGCGACGGCATCGAGGCCGAGCGTCGGGTCGTCGAGGATCAGCAGCTCGGGAGCGGGCGCGAGCGCGAGAGAAAGCTGGACGAGACCCTTCTGGCCCTTGGACAGGCGTCCGAAAGGCACGCTGGTGGGAACTTCGAAGCGCGCCAGGCGCTGCTCGAAGGCGGTCTGATCCCACCGTGAATAAAGGCGGGAGCAGAAGCGAGCCAGCTGGACGGCGGTCATTTCCGGCGGCGCGTTCGGCTCCTCGGGAACGACACCGATGCGCGTCATCGCGGCTGTACGAGATTTCCAGGCATCGGCTCCGAACAGCGTGACCCCGCCGGATGTGGGCTTCTGCTGTCCGAGCACGCAGCGAACCAGCGACGATTTCCCGGCGCCGTTTCGCCCGAGCAGGGCATACACGGAGCCCTTGGGCAAGTTCAGGGAGACGCCGTCCAGCGCCGTGGCGCGCCCGTACTGGACGCCGAGACCTTCCACGGCGAGGGCGGTGCCGGTTGCCGGAACTTCTTGCGCATTGACGCCGATCACGATGCACCTCCAATTCGATTCTTCTTGAAGCTCTGAAGCACGCCCTTGAGCTCGGAGACGGTCTCTTCGCTGGTGGCGCCCAGGGTGGTCGCGAGGCTCGCGTAGCGAAGCGCACCCTCGTGCAGGGACCGGCTCTTCTCGCGTCCCTCGAACGGCGGCGGGCTCTGCGACACGAACGTCCCCTCGCCGCGGCGCACGGTCAGCACCTCGGCCTCGGTGAGCCTCTGGTACGCCTTGGCGACCGTGGCGGGATTCACGCGTAGCTCGGAGGCCAGGTCGCGCACCGAAGGGACGAGCCCTCCCGGCTGCAACGCGCCCGAGGCAACGAGCCGACGCACGCCCTCCTCGATCTGCCGCCAGATCGGGGAGGAATCTCTAGGATCCACGTGGAGAGTTCGATTCATCGGACCTTCGCCTCCTCGGCGTCATCACTGTATCGGTGCTGTAATACAGTACGGACGCGAGGGCGAATCTGTCAAGGGAATGTTTTGGGGAATTGTTGCCGAGTGCGTCGCTCGCTACCGGGCCCGAGCGATCGGATTCGTGAGTCGAGATCCGGCGCTGTGCGACAGTCTCGTGTCGGGCGGCTGTCGGTGAGCCGCTCGAAAGTTGCGCTGCTGCTTTTTTTTCCTACGCCGTTTCGCGGCGCAGGGTATCGAACTTCAGGAGGTCCGACAGGAATTTGGGCAAGCTGGCGAGCGAGAGCTGGGTTGCCTTGTCCGACTTCGCTTCTGCCGGGTTGTCGTGCACCTCGAAGAAGTAGCCGTCCACTCCCACCGCTGCCGCCGCGCGCGCGAGCGCCGGCGCGTATTCGCGTGAGCCTCCCGTTTCCGTGCCGAGCCCTCCAGGCAGCTGCAGCGAATGGGTGGCGTCGTAGATCACCGGAGCGCCCAGCGCTCGCATGATGGGGAGGCCTCGGAAGTCGACCACCAGGTTGTGGTAGCCGAAGGTCGTGCCTCTTTCGCAGAGCATCACGTTGCTGTTCCCCGCGGCGCGGCACTTGGCAATGATCTGCGCGCAATCGTCCGGCGCCAGGAACTGCCCCTTCTTCACGTTCACGGCCTTGCCCGTCGCCGCTGCCGCGAGAATCAGGTCGGTCTGCCGGCAGAGAAACGCCGGGATCTGCAGCACGTCGACGACCTCGGACGCCATCTCGCAATGCTCGGGCTCGTGGATGTCGGTCACGAGGGGGAGGTCGGTCTTCTCCTTCACCTCGGACAGGATCGCCAGCCCCTTCTCGATTCCGGGTCCGCGGTACGAGGCGCCCGCGGAGCGGTTCGCCTTGTCGAAGGAGGACTTGAAGACGAGACGGTCGGCCACGCCTTCGGCGGTGAAGATCTTCTTGATCTCCTTGGCCATCTTCAATGAGTGGGCGCGCGACTCGATGACGCACGGGCCGACGAAGAAAACGGGCCGGCACTTGTCTCCGACGGAAAGGTACGGGGTGATCGAGGCAAAGACACTTCCGAGCCTTTTCAATTCGCCGTTCCCTTGCGGTCTCGCGTGATCGCCTCGTAGAAATGCAGCGGCTTCGACGTGTCGAGCGGGTTGAGGTTCACCCGCGTGACCTGGAACGTGTGGGCCGCGTCGGCTTCGTCTCCCTCGAAGACGAAACGTTCGTCGAGCTCCAGCTCACCGGCGGGAATTGCGAGGTTTCCCCACGTATCGCCGCACTGTCCAAATTTCTTCGAGGGCGAGACATTCTTCGTCTCTCCACCGCGCGGAGGGCGCTGGCTCTTCATCTACGCCGAGTGCCCGTTGGGCGTGGGCAGGCTCGCGGGAGCGGTGACGGCCGGCGTGAACACGGCGCTCTTCTCGGCGATGCTCAGCGTGCGCGCGTGCTTGTGGGCGCGCGCGGCCCTCACGAAGTCCTTGAAGAGCGGATGCGGCGCCGCGGGCTTGCTCTTGAACTCGGGATGGAACTGGCAGCCGAGGAACCAGGGATGGTCCTGCAGCTCGATCATCTCGACGAACTTGCGGTCGGGCGACATCCCCGAAAACGTCATGCCCGTCTCGCGCAGCTGCGGGAGAAACTCCTGGTTCACCTCGAATCGATGCCGGTGCCTCTCGGAGATCGTGCTCTCGCCGTACGAGCGCCGCGCGAGCGAGCCGTCGATCAGGTCGCATGGATACTTGCCGAGCCGCATCGTTCCGCCCAGCGCTTCCACGCCGATCAGGTCGCGCAGCTTGTAGATCACCTTCGACGGCGCGTTGCGATCGAACTCCGTGGAGTTGGCGTTCGCCAGGCCGCACATGTGCCGTGCGTACTCGATGACCGCGCACTGCATGCCGAGGCAGATGCCGAAGAACGGAACCTTCGTCTCGCGCGCGAAGCGGATCGCCTGCAGCTTTCCTTCGATGCCGCGCTTGCCGAAGCCGCCGGGCACGAGAATCGCGTCGGCGTGCACGAGCGCCTCGGGGAAGCCGTTCGACTCCAGCTCCTCGGAATCGACGAAGGCCAGCTTCACCCGCACGTTGTTGGCGATGCCGCCATGCCCCAGCGCCTCGTTCAGCGACTTGTAGCTGTCGCCGAGGGACACGTACTTGCCGACGATGGCGATCGTGACTTCTTCTGTCGGATTCTTGATGCGGTTGACGATCTGCTCCCACTTGGAGAGGTCGCGGTCGTAGTGGGGGAGCGAGAGGTAGTCGAGGATGATCTCGTCCAGGCCCTCTCGTGCGAACGCCAGCGGCACCTCGTAGATGGTGGACACGTCACGCGCAGAGACCACCGCCCGCTCGTCCACGTTGCAGAAGAGCGCGATCTTCTTCTTCATCTCCTCGGGAATCGGCCGGTCCGCGCGGCAGAGCAAAATATCGGGCTGGATTCCGATCGAGAGCAGCTCCTTCACCGAGTGCTGGGTCGGCTTCGTCTTCAGCTCGTCCGAGGCGGCGATGTACGGCACGAGAGTGAGGTGCACGTTGATGGCGTTGCCGCGGCCGACGTCCTGCCGGAATTGCCGGATCGCCTCGAGAAACGGGAGCGATTCGATGTCGCCGACCGTGCCGCCGATCTCCACGAGCACGACATCGTTGTCTCCCGCGACGCGGCGGATGCCGTCCTTGATCTCGTCGGTGATGTGCGGAATGACCTGCACGGTCTTCCCCAGATAGTCCCCGCGCCGCTCCTTCTCGATGACGCTCTGGTAGATCTTCCCGGTCGTGAGGCTGCTCGCCTTGCCGGTGACCGTCGACGTGAACCGCTCGTAGTGCCCGAGGTCGAGGTCGGTCTCGGCGCCGTCGTCCGTGACGTACACCTCGCCGTGCTGGAAGGGGGACATCGTCCCCGGATCCACGTTCAGGTACGGATCGAATTTCTGGAGGGTGACCTTGAAGCCGCGGGCCTCGAGGAGCGCGCCGATCGAGGCGGCCGCAATCCCCTTGCCGAGCCCCGACACGACGCCCCCCGTGACGATGATGTATTTCGTGCTCATGGCGACACCTCCCTGGTTTCGGTGCTGATCGTGTTGAGGAGAAGGGCTTCGACGCGGCGAGCGTCTTCGAGTGTGTCGACACCGATGGAATCGCCGACTCCTTCGAGAACGGCCATGGACATGCCGGCCGCCAGCGCGCGGAGCTGCTCGAGGCTCTCGGCGCGTTCGAGGGGATGCATGGGGAGAGAGGTCCAGAGCCGGAGAGCTTCCTTGCGGTAACCGTAGAGGCCGAGGTGCTTCCAGGTGGGCAGCGAGGGCTCCTCACGCCTGCGGTAGGGAATGGTCGAGCGAGAAAAATAGAGCGCGCGGCCGTCGTCGCCCTTCACCACCTTCACCACGTTCGGGTCGGCGATCTGCGCCGGATCGGTGATCGGGATGGCGATCGTCGCGAGGGGGAACTCGGGATGCGCCAGCAGGAAGCCCGCGACGAGGTCGATGTTTTCGGGAGCCATCATCGGCTCGTCTCCCTGGACGTTCAGGACGACGTCGACGTCGAGGTTCTCGACCGCGGCGAAGACGCGATCGGTGCCCGAGGGCAGGTCGGGATCGGTCATCACGGCCGTTCCCCCTTCCGCCCGGATCAGCTCGGCGATGCGTTCGTCGTCTGTCGCGACCACGACGGCGTCGATCGAGGTGGCCCGCGACGCCTGCCGAAACACCCGGACGATCATCGGAATCCCCGCGATCAGGTGGAGCGGTTTACCGGGAAAACGCTGGGCGCTGTAACGGGAGGGGACGACGGCGATCGCGCGGAGCCTTGGCGAGGGAGTGGATGACCGGAGCACGTTGGATATTAACATTCGGGCCCGTGAAGACTCTCGCGCCCTGAGAAGCCCGCGGCGAAGCTCTTCCCTTCGAGACCCCTGCCGGCGAACTGAAGCTGGCGACGGAAGGTGCGTACCGAATTTTTATCGACGAGCTTCAGATCGCGGAAGGGGAGATGCCTTCCAGCGAGCTGCACGTCTGGTCGCTGCGCGGACTCATCTCACAGGGAGCGCACGAGATCGTGGTGGTCGTCGATACGGGCCGTGGCGCGGAGAAGTGCCGGCTGCAGCGATCGAGGCTGGGTCTCGATGGAGTCCGGGTCGGAAGAAACTGCGTCGTCACCGATGCCACCTGGCGGGTCGGTGACGACGCTAAAACCCTCCGGGAACGGGGGTTGGATGGGGCGAGCTATCCGGCGACGGTCTCCGGGACGAGGTCTTCCTGGCTCAGGATCTCGTCGGCACCGTCGGCCAGGAGATCCTGGAGAGGATGGGCTGCCGCTTCGAAGGCAGCCGTCAGCTCGCGGATTCCGTCGCGAGCGATCACGCAGTAGGAATTCGATTCGTCGTATCCGGCGGAGGCGACGATCTTCTCGTAGGTGAGCAGAGCCTTCGTCGGCTCGAGCAATCCGTGGTGGTAGATCTGAGCCACCAGCATGCGGGCCTGGAGATCGTAAGGGTTGAGACGCAGGATCTTCGCCAGGAACACGAGCGCATCGTTGTAGCGCTCTTCCCGGAGCGCCACATCGGCCCGCCGCTTGTAGAGCGCCACCTCGTCCTCGAGAGTGAAGTCTTCCCCCGGTCCTACGCCCAGATTCGCCCGAAAGGACCGAAGGAGCTTTTGAATCGACATCGTGTTTGTTCTTGGAAGAGAAGATAAGCCTCGTTCGCGACCAAGGCAAGCGCTTTCTTTAAAATCTTCGGAAAATCTGCCAATCCACCGTAATAAATAAGGGTACTTTCGAGCCGTTGGAGCTGACGAAGCATCAGGATCGGTGCCAGGCCGCTTTGGCCGAACGAAATCAGGCAAGGCTATAATGGAAAACAAAGACCTGACCCCCGGTTCGTGTGACCCCCGGTTCGTGACCCCGTTCTCGGACCCCCATCTCGGGCCATAGCGGGGTTCCCGGTTCCCGTCCCCGTGACTTCATCCCCGACAAACAAAGCAACCGCCGAAGGCGGGAGCCAATTCCCGTCCCCTCTTCAGGAGGTGAGGGCTGTCGAAAAACTGGGAGAAGGGTCTGATAGCAAGGCGGAGGAGGAAGGCAGGCAGGTGGGGCGGCGCCCCGTCGAGCACGTCGACCGATCGACAACGCCGCTAGCAGGCCCTTATCGCAGTTTTTCTTATTTGCGGCGGTTGGCGGCGTAATCGGCGGCCAGCACCAGCCCATCGCGCGCCGGGCTCGCCGGCAGCTCGAGCGCGAGCGCACGGGCGCGGTTCGCGTACTCGGCCACCATCTCCTGGCCTCGTTCGACTGCGCCGAGGCGCGTCACGATGTCCAGGATCTTGTCGGGAGAAACCGTCGTGAAGCTTTGCTCCCGCACCACGGTCTCGATCAGCTTGCGCTCGCCGCGGCTCGCATCCGGGAGCCCGAGGATGAGCGGCAGCGTGAGCTTTCCTTCGCGCAGGTCGGAGAGAACGGGCTTGCCGAGATCCTTCTCCGAAGCCGTGTAGTCGAGCAGATCGTCCTGCAGCTGGAAGGCGATGCCGAGCGCGATGCCGAACTCCCACAGCTTTTCGCCGAAACCCTCGTGGACGCCCGGCAGGAAAGAAGGGATCTGGCAGGCCGCACCGAAGAGCAGCGCCGTCTTGCGGCGCACGATGTCGAGATAGCCCTCGAGCGGCAGGTCCATGGCGCCGCGCCGTTCGGAGGCGATGATCTCGCCCTCCGTCATCTGGATCGTGACGTCGGAGAGGAGCTTGAGGATCCGGAGATCGCCTTCCTCGAGCGCGATCTCCATGGATTTCATGTACAGGTAGTCTCCGAACAGGACGGTCAGCTCGTTTCCCCAGCGGCGATTCACGCTCGCGCGGCCGCGGCGGATCTCGGCGTCGTCGATGATGTCGTCGTGCACCAGCGTGGCGGTGTGGATGAACTCGATCACCGCGCCGTAGCGAACGTCCTTGTCTCCTTCGTAGCCCAGGAGCCGCGACGAGAGCAGGAGGAGGGCGGGGCGGATCCGCTTCCCGCCTCCGTCCACCAGGTAGTCCCCGATGAGCGAGATCGTGGGAATCGGAGACTGCGTGCGCCGCTCGAGCTCGCTTTCCACCTGCTTGAGCTTGAACTCGATGGACGAGAGCGCGGCCAGCAGGCGGCGGCCGTTCTCCCGTTCCAGGGCAGGCAGTGTCGCGGTCAGGAGACGGTCTCGGAGGGAGGTTTCGCTCATTCGTCAGACCGAATCTTACCGCCCGGACGAACGAAGGCCATGCCGAGCTCGGGCGAGCCTCAATTCCGGTAGTTCGTGAACTGGATCGCGATGCCGAAATCCTTCTCGCGCAGGAGCGCGATCACGCCTTGCAGCTCGTCGCGTTTCTTGCCGGTGACGCGAACGGACTCGCCCTGGATCGCCACCTGGACCTTGATCTTGCTCTCCTTCACGGCCTTCACGATCTCCTTGGCCTTCTCGGAGGCGATGCCCTGAAGGATCGTCACCTTCTGGCGCACGGTGCCCTTGGTGGCGGGCTCGACCTTGCCGTACTCGAGCGACTTGGGCGACACGCCTCGCTTGGCGAGCTTGGTCTGCAGCATGTCGTTCACGGCCTTCAGGCCGAAGTCGTGGTCCGCGGTGAGCGTGAGCTCCTTGTCGGTCTGCTCGATGCCGGCCGAGGTTCCCTTGAGGTCGTAACGCTGCGCGATCTCCTTCTGAGCCTGGGCAACCGCGTTGACGACCTCGGGGAGGTTGACCTCGGAGACCACGTCGAAGCTGGGATCAGCCATGGCGAACTCCTAATCCGTGACGATCTTCGTCCCCGCGGGAGGGACGAGCGCGAAATCCGAAGCGGGCCGGCGTGTGCCGACGGTTCGCTGGGTGAAGGTGAAGGTCGTGCGGTTGTCGCCCTCGTCCACCACCACGAGCCGCTTCACGTCGCCCGACGCGGCGGCGGTGATGGTGAGGCTCTTCGGGCCCCCCTCGGGCACCTTCGGCGTGAGCACGAGCTCGGAGAAGCCGTTCGCGCCCGCCTTCCACGCGGCGTCGTAACGCTCCAGAACGCTTTCCGGGGCATCGAAGAAGAGGAGAGGGAGACGCGCCCGTTCGGACGGCGTGAGGCTCTTCAGGATCAGCTGCTTGTCGGCGGCCACGTATTGACGCGCCGCTTTGCCGTCGAAGGTGAAGAGCTTGCCATCGGCGCCGTCGTATTCGAACCGGATCTGGGCGGGCGCCTGGAGCGTCATGCGGCCGGTCTCGGGCGAGGTCTCGGCAAACCCCGCGGGAGCATAAGACTGCGTGAAGGACGTGGTGATCGAGGGCTGGTCCGCGTAGGCGCGGCGGATGCGCTCGAGCAGGCCGCGCGCGTCCCGCGGCGCATCGGGGGGCGCCGCCTTACCCGCCGCCTGCGCTCGGGCTGCCGCGAGAAAGAAGGCGAGAAGGACGCAGAAAACGACGCCGATACGATTCATGGCAAGCGAACTAGCAAGAACTCTTCCACGCAACGGAGATGGGTTCATGCGATCAGTGCCGGAAGTGCCGGCGCCCCGTGAAGATCATCGTGAGGTCGTGGGCGTCGGCGGCCTCGATGATGTCGCGATCCTTCACCGAGCCTCCAGGCTGGATGATGGCGGTGATTCCCGCTGCTGCCAGCACCTCGAGGCCGTCCGGGAACGGGAAGAACGCGTCCGACGCCGCGACGGCACCCGCGGCTCGCTCACCGGCCTTGGTGACCGCATCGCGACACGCATCCACGCGGCTGGTGCGTCCCCCGCCGATGCCGAACGTCGCGATGCCGTCCGACACCACGATCGCGTTGGACACGACGCCGCGCACCACGTGGAATGCGAAACGCAGCGCATGGAGCTCGGGCGACGACGGGGCGCGGCGCGTGACGATCTTCCAGGAGGACTGATCCTCCTCGGCCACGTCGCCCTCCTGGACCAGGAGACCGCCGTCGATGCCGCGCACTTCCATGCGGGGGCGGGGGCCGCTCTCGGGCGTCACCGTGAGAACGCGCAGATTCGGCTTTCCCGCCAGGAAGGGGAGGGCGTCCTCGCCGACGTCGTGCACGACGACCACCTCGAGGAAGCGCGACGTGAGCAGGCGGGCGCCCTCCGCGTCGAGCGTGCCGGTCCACGCCACCACGCCGCCGAAGCCGGCGACCGGATCCGACTGCCAGGCTCGCTGGAAGGCCTCGGCGAGCGAGCCGCCCAGGGCCGCGCCGGACGGGATCCGATGCTTGACGATCGTCAGGGCGTTGCGGCCGATGGCGCGGGAAGTGAAGAGCGCGGCATCCGCATCGAGGAGGTTGTTGTACGAGAGCTCTTTTCCCTGCACCGAGACGAAGCGCGACAGCGCAGCCGGGGGAGCCGATGCGTCCACGTAGAGCGCGCCCGTCTGATGCGGGTTCTCGCCGTAGCGAAGCGTCGAGCCGAGGCGGTAGGTGAGGCTCAACCGGTCGGCGAACGCCTCGCTCGGCGCCTCGCCCGTGAACCATCGCGCGATGGCCGCGTCGTAAGCCGCCGTGCGGCGGAAAACTTTCGCTGCCAGCTGCCGGCGCGTCTGGTCGCTGAGGTTGCCGGAGCTGTGGTTCATCTCGTCGAAGACGCGTGAATAGTCTTCCGGATCGCAGACGACGGCCACGTGGGAATGGTTCTTGGCCGCGGCGCG
>JBDSFL010000314.1:0-4549 GCA_039919545.1 Thermoanaerobaculia bacterium
GGTCGACAGGCGCCACGTCGCGCACGATCACCGTGTCGCCGTCGTCGACGACGACGTAGAGCGTCCAGGTGACGGGGCCCGCGGGCTGCCAGGCGACATCCGCCGGGTATCCGGTGACAGTCGTGGCTTCCCCGAACGCGGCGATCAGCGCACCGGCGAGCGTGGCCCCGGGGGCCGCGGGCGCCGCTTCCGTGCCCGATGAGGGTGCCGGCGCCTCGTACTCCTGGTCGATCACCGGCGGAACGATCAGCTCCGGCGGCACGACGAACGCGATCACGTTCTCGGCCGGGGCGAGCGGGGCGGTCTGGGTGTACGGCCTGCGACAGGACACGGCGATCCGATCGAACCTGGCGGTCATCAGCCGCGGCGACGCGGGAGACTCGATCCAGCTGCGCATCACCTATTTCGGGAGCTCCGGAGCGCAGCTCGGCGCGCCGGTCGAGACGACGCTCGCGCCAGGCGAGTTCAGGCAGTTCAACACGCCTCTCGCGCCGCTCGGCGCGGCCGCCGGCTACGCGAGGGTGGAGAGGATCTCCGGCGCCTCGCGCTTCGTCACGTACGGCGTCCTGAACGACGCGGCGACGTCGGACGGGAGCTACATCGGGATGAGGTTCTGACCGGGGGTCGGCAAGAGATCGCGGGCTGAAGATGCCGTGCTTCCTGACGCTGGCGTGGCAGGGGATCGACCCGGCGTTCGATCCGCTGCGCCGGGCGACACGAAGTAGATCTCCTCGCCGTCGGCGCGGATACGCGGGCTCTGGCCGCCTTCCCTCACCTGACGGCCGAGCGTCGTATCGGAGGCGCGGTACACCTCTCCCATGCCGCCGGCTTGCCGCCCGAGTCATCCTTCTCAGCGCGAAACGGAGGGGACCTTCGCTGCCGCGGCTTTCCGGACCCCGCTCGAGAGCACGAAGACCCGACCCGAGTGGAACCCGTGGACACCGCTCCACGCGGAGGTGATCAGAAGGTCCGCCGTGCGGTCTCCGTCCACGTCGCCCATCGTCACCGCATCGAATCCGAACGTGTCGCCCGGAATGCGGCACGTGAAGTTCTTCATGAGGTGTCCGTCCCTCCCGGAGAAAAGGGATGCGCGGCCTCCCGAGCTCGCCGCGCCGGCGTACTGCCAGGCGCCGACGATCAGGTCGGCGTGACCGTCGCCATCGACATCGCCGGCGTTGGAGGGGCTCGTTCCGAAGCCCTCGCCCAGCGTCTCGCCGGTCAGTGTGAGCAGGCGGTGACCGTCTCGCCCGGAGTGGACGTAAACGCGACCGGTCTGGGGTCCCTTCGCGGAATTCGACAAGTCGGATGCGTAAACATCCGGCACGCCGTCGCCATCCACGTCGCCGGGTACCGAGACGAACATCTGCCCCAGGGCGCTGCCCGTCTCGTCGGAATCGATCACGAACTGAGGCTTGGCAGAAAGAGAATCGTAGATGGAGACCCGTCCATGCTTTGCCGGGCCGGCTCCGGGTGCACCGACGATGAGCAGCATCTTCTTGCCGTGCATCCCACCGCCGACCGTCGCGCCGAATTGATCTCCCGCCCGCTCGCCGGTCAACGTGAGCAGCGGCTTGCCGTCCTTGCCTGAGTAGAGGATGGCGCGCCCCGCGGTCTCTCCCGCGCCCGCGGTTCCCGGTGCGCCAACGAGGATATCGGCGAAGCCGTCGTGATCGACGTCTCCGACACCGGCCACATGGCGGCCGAAGTCGTCGCTCTTCTTGTCGGCGGTGAGGGTCAACAGCACCCTGCCGTCCTTGCCCGAATAGACACGCGCGTAGCCGCCTCGCGGAGCCCCGGCGATGACGTCAGGCACACCATCGCCATTCGTATCGCCCGCCCCTTCGACGCCGATTCCCAGCTCATCGCCCGGCTTGCCGTCGGCCGTCCACAGGAGCTTTCCGGACTTCGTCGAGTAGACGTAGACGCGGCCTGCCCTTTCGCCCCCCACGTTTTTCGTGGGCGCGGAGGTCACGACGTCTGGCACGTGGTCGCCGTCGACGTCGCCGAGGTTGCGGGCGATCCAGCCGAACTGATCACCCGCCGCCTCGCCGCGCCACTCGTGAAGAATCTTCACGGGCTCGACGAACGGATTCTCGAAGTCCTCGGGCTTCGGCAGGAGCGCGTCGAATCTCGGGTCTTTTCGAAGGGACTTCAGGTCGTCGTCCGCCTGGATCTGGGCCATGTCCACCCGCTGCGAAGCCTTGGCCCTGGCAAGCGCCGCGAATGCCTTGTCCTCCTCGCCCTCGAGCGCCAGCGCACAGCCCAGGTTGTACAGCGCCGTCGCATCGTTTGGCTCGATCGCGAGAACCCTCGTGTAGGCGTCGACCGCCTGCTCGTACTGTTTAGTCTGATGGAGGGCGATCCCGAGAACCCGGAACGCGCGCGCGTTGTTCGGCTCGCGTTCGGTGAGGGGCTGAAGAATCTTGATCGCTCCGGCCGGATCGTTGGCCCGCAGCCGCGACATCGCATCGGCCATCGTCGGGGCAGGCGCGGCCGAAGGGGTTGGAGTCGCCGTCTGCTGCGAGCGGGCCTCGCCGCTGGCGACGAGACAAGACACCGCGAGGACAGCTCCAAAGGTCCGACCCACTCCCATTTTCATGAACACGCCTCCCATTCGCTCAATTTGCTCGTACCGAGTGATGGCTGGCTATCGGAATCCTGCTGAATGACGCCGCGATTCCGCGGGCGCGAGCGCCGCTGCGGACACGGTGGATGCGGTCGCGCAGGATGGAGGGCGGCACCCCGAAGGCTTTCCGAAAGGACGCCGTGAAGTGGCTGTGACTCGAGAAGCCGAGCTCCAGCGCCAGCTCCGTCAGGTCGATGCCACGCGACTCGGAGAGCGCATCGACGGCGGCGCTCAGCCTCAGCTTCACGCGCCAGGCATGGAGCGATGACAGCGTCTGCTGGCGGAAGACATGGGCCAGGCGAAACATCGAAAGGCCGGTTTCCGAGGCAAGCCGCATCAGGCTCATGGGCTCGCGAAAGCGCGCGGCCAGGATCGACTGCGCACGCCTCACCGCGGCATGGTCCGCGCGGTCAGAGATGGGGCGCGGCTCACGGCCCGCTGCCAAATAGCCGTTGCGCAGCACCGCGGCAAACAGGCGCACGACCTCTTCTTCGACGTGCAGGTCGTCGGCCCGGTCGCCCCGGCGGAGGGTCTCGAACAGCACGCGTTGTCGCAGGTAGAGGCGTGGATCGCTCGGCGCCATCGAAGAACGCAGAAGGTTCGTCGGCTCTTCCGAAGCCGCCGTGTCGAACTCGCGAACCACTCCGCGCGCGGTCGCCCGGTCCAACGAAAACCAGTCGCTTTCATCGCCAGCCGGCGAAAGGGGGGCACGTGAGTATTCCTGGCCTGGGTTGTAGAGCGTGACGAGGCTGGAGTCCGCGACGAAAGAACGTCGACCCGCGGGCCGTATCCAGACCGCGACACGGGGAAAGACGAAGTCGTAGCCGGAGATCGCCCCCTCGAACCGAAAGTTGGGGTGTGAGACAGGGCAACGAAACGCTCCGACCATGACGCTCGGGCCCCGATAGAGGATCGTGGAGGAGGGAGGCACGCCAGGACATACGAGGCCCTCGGCCGGATGGTTTCCGGTTCAGCGGCCTGGTCGGAAATCGATCAGGCGCCCGACCTCCCCGACCTCAGTGCGGCGAGGGCGCTCTTCATGCGGGGCAGGCTGCCCATCTGCGACGGTGGGAGATTCGCCAGCGCAGTCTCCCAGCTGCGGATCGCGTTGGGCTTGTCGCCCACGGCCGTGTACCCACGCGCGAGCCCCAGATGCGTCCAAAACCTCTCTTCGGGATGACGTACCCGGTTGACCATGAAGATCTCGAGAGCTGCCACGTTTTTACCGGCAGCGAGCGTGCGCGAGCCGTATCTGTAGAGCGCGAATGCATCGGTGCCCGGAACCCGCAGCGCTTTTTCCATCACGGTGTCGGCCTCGGCGCTTCGACCCAGAGCGTCGAGCACGGCGGCCTTCGTCTCGAGCGTCGAGAAGTCCTCGTGGCCCATCGCGGCGCCGCGAAACGGCTCACGGAGCGCGCGTTCGGCCCACACCAGCGCCTCCTGGAGATTGATCTTGTGATCCGCGCAGAACTGCGCCGCGGTCTGCCAGTTCTGGTAGTTGAAGCCCGGCCATCCTTCCAGCTCGGTACGCATCTGCTCCACGTACACACCGTAGACGTCGGGCACCTCCAACCGGAACGACACGCGCTTCTTCTCCCATTGCAGGAACGCCGTCGCCGAATCGATCCGGCGGTCGTCGAATCCGTAGGTCAGGAACTCGGTGTCAGGCGCATCCACCGGCGTCGCCGTCGCGCGCAGCACGTCATTTTTCGGGTCGTACTGATAGCTGCCCCACCCCCGATGCTTCGAGAGGATCCAGGTCCACCGCTGGCGATGAGGAGCGGGATCGCGAAGAGCGCGACCGCAGTGAGATGAGGGTGGGACCTCGGCATGCGTTACCTCCGCTCTCAATTTAGGGCGAGGGAGGAGCGCGCCGCTGTCTAGTTCTTGCCGCCAGTCTGATTCCAAGATATCGACATCCTT
>JBDSFL010000361.1:0-2644 GCA_039919545.1 Thermoanaerobaculia bacterium
GGCGGGAGCGGGCCGGCTCTGTACGCGGGAGGTGCTTTCACGACCGCGGGCGGAGTCCTCGTGAACCACGTCGCGAAGTGGGGGGGCACGGCCTGGTCCGCCCTTGGCAGCGGCATGAACTCCCAGATCAATGGTCTCGTTGTCTTCGACGACGGCGCAGGACCGGCACTCTTCGCGGCAGGCGACTTCACGACCGCCGGAGGCATTTCGGCGAGATATGTCGCGAAGTGGAACGGCTCGGGCTGGTCCGCCCTCGGAACCGGACTGGACGCGAGCGCCTATTCGATCGGAGTGTTCGACGGCGGCAGCGGCCCCGCGCTCTACGTAGGAGGCATGTTCACCCACGCCGGCGGCATCCCTGCCAGCCACGTCGCGAAGTGGGATGGATCGAGCTGGTCCGCGCTGGGATCTGGCGTCAACGGCTACGTCAACGCGCTGATGGCATTCAACGGCGGAGGAAGCCCCGGGTTGTACGCCGGCGGCAATTTCTCCCTTGCCGGCGGCGTCGCCGCGGGCTCGATCGCGAAATGGAACGGCTCGAGCTGGGCTCCCCTCGGCAGCGGCATGGACTTCGAGGTCCGCGCCCTGGCCGCCTTCGACGACGGCAGCGGCCCTGCGCTCCACGCGGGCGGATTCTTCACGACCGCGGGCGGATCGGCGGCGAAGTACGTCGCGAAGTGGGACGGGTCGAGCTGGACGGCTCTCGGCGGCGGCACCAACGGCTATGTCTATGCACTGTCGCTCTTCGACGACGGCGGCGGCACGGCGCTGTTCGCCGGCGGGCTCTTTTCGAGCGCGGGAGGGCTCGAGGCCGGCCACATCGCAGAGTGGGGCTGTTCGCAGGCGAGCGCAGGTTTCACCTACTGCACGGCCAAGACGAACTCGCTGGGCTGCATCCCCGGCATCTCGGCGAGCGGGGCCTCGAGCGCGAGCGCCGCTAGCGGTTTCGTCGTCACCGGCTCGAACGTCAGGAACCACAAGGGCGGCATCCTGATCTACTCGAGCTCGGGTCGAGCCGCTGTCCCGTTCCAGGGCGGCACACTTTGCGTCAGCAGTCCGCTCAAGCGCTCGATCGGTCTCGATTCGGCCGGCTCGAGCCTGCCCGTCAACGACTGCTCGGGCCATTATTCGATCGACATGAACGCCTTCGCGGCGGGAGCTCTCGGTGGAACGCCCGCGTCCTTCCTGAGGATCGTGAACACGGTCGTCGACGCCCAGTTCTGGGGGCGCGATCCGGGCTTCACTTTCCCGAACAATTCGACGCTCACGAATGCCGTGGAGTTCCTGATCGGTCCGTAGCTCCCGCCGGTCGCCGGGTCGGCGCCGCCCCCAGAGAATCGAAGTCCGTCACTCGGCGGCACGTTCCTCAGCTCGCCGGGTACACTGCCGGCGGCGCACAGGTCGCCTCCGGGTCCGCGGAAAGGGTTCAACCCACCTCGAATTGATTTTCACCCTTCCGCCCATCCTTTGTGCGGCCTGATTGCGGACCTCGGGCATGACGCATGGAGGAATCATGAATCGGAATCTGTCTTCGCGCCCGAACCTCGAACACCTTCGCGGTCAGGCAAAGAAGTTGCTCGCGGACCTGCGCTCTGGAACGAAAGAGGCTGCTCTCGAGTTCCAGCGACACCTGCCCGCTGCTGGCGGGCAACCGCTCGAGACAATACTCGCGGCGGCCTGGAAGCTGGCGGACGCGCAATCGGTCGTCGCACGCCGATGTGACCATTCGAGCTGGCCCAAGCTCCTGACCTACGTCGAGCAATTGCGCGCGCTCGAAGGCACCTGGAGCTTCGCGAGCCTGGAAACCGAAGGCAGCTCGCTCCCCCAGGCAATGCTCAGCGCCTCGCGCATCGTGATCGACGGCGATCGCTTCCGGACGATCTCGCCCGAGGCCGTTTACGACGGAGTGTTCGACATCGACGTCGACACCAGGCCGTTCACGATCGACATCGATTTTCGCGCGGGACCGGAAGCGGGCAATTCGTCGTACGGAATCTTCCGTTTCGACGAGGAGCGACTGGTGATCTGCCTGGGGCTCACGGGCTTTCCGCGGCCGACCGAGTTCAGGACGCGGCCAGGCAGCGGTCACGCACTGGAGGTGCTCGTGCATGCCTCGAGCGATCGTGACATCCCCGAGCGCGCGCCCGACGTAGCGGCAGCGGTGGAAGCCGTCGACGAGGCCTCGTTCCGGGAGCTGACGCCTGGCATCGAGGCGCTGCAGGGGGAGTGGAGCGCCGTGCGCATCGTCATCGATGGAAAATCGCTGCCCTTGTCCTTCGTCGCTGGCGGGAAGCGCGTCATGGTCGGCCCGCGCACCACCGTGACTTTCGGTCCGCAGGTCATCCTCGATGCGCTGACGCGCGTGGACGCGTCGTCGGAGGTCCTTGCCGTCGACTACTTGCACGTCGGCGGCCCCACGCGGGGAGCCGTGCAGCGTGCGATCGCGCGCCAGCGCGACGACGAGCTCGAGCTCTGCATGTCCACCGCCGGCGCTGCTCGCCCCACGGAGTTCCGCTCCACGGCGGGCAGCGGCTGGACGCTGAGCGTGTGGAAGCGCCGCGCTCCTTAGCGAGCCGCTCGAGCGACGGTCGTTTCAGGCGAACGAGGCCGACTCCCTGCGTGGGAGCCGGCCTCGTCGATGTCG
>JBDSFL010000408.1:0-8963 GCA_039919545.1 Thermoanaerobaculia bacterium
CAACTCGCCCCTTGCGTCGCGCCGCCTTGCAGCTCACCCCACGGCGCTCGGAACGCGGCCCACGCCGTTTGACACCAGCCTCCTAGGAGCCCGCTTTCCTGGTCTCTAAAAGCCGCTCGATCTGGGCGATGCGCAGGGCGAGCGCCCTTGCGGTTTCGGAGACGCTGAATTGCAATCGAATGTCGGCGGCTCCGCGGGCTGCCACGTCGCCCCAGGCGGGGGCCGTCCGGCAGGCTTCGACGACGGCTCTCATCTGACGCGTCGATTCACCGAGATCCGGATCGGCCCAGACGCTCCCTTTCCTGTAGGGACCGTAGTCCCGGCGAAGCTCGACCGATGTGTAGCTCACCGGAAACGCGAGAGGCCCCTTCAGGAAATCACGGACGCCCGAATAGTCGGTGGCCACGACGGGCTTGCCCAGCATCATCGCCTCGAGGAGCGTCAGGCCGAGACCTTCGCTGCGGTGCAGCGAGACGTAGGCGTCCGCCGCGTTCACGAGGTCGAGCAGGTCTCCGCGATCGGAGTACCCGTTGAGCACCTCGATTCGAGAGCCACGCGCGAGCCGCTGGAGCGCCGCGATCTTGCGGGGGGAGGCATTCACGGTCTTCAGCACGAGCCGGACCGGCTCGTCTGCGGAGAAGGCCTTGCGGAACGCGACGATCGTGCCCGCGGGATTCTTGCGGGCGATCACCGAGAGCGAGTCGAACACGTAGAGGAAAACGAAGTCCTGCTCGGCAAAGCCGAAGTCCGACCGGGTGCGCCTGCTCGCGACGATCGGCACGAGAGCCGGGGGCATCTTCACGATCGGCAGCGAGGCGGCTCGCGAGAACGAGTCCACGCAGAAGTCCGTGGCGGCCCAGATCTCGTCGAAATGGAAAAAGGCCCCCGACAGGCTGCTCGGGAACTGGGAAAGCTCCCAGAACCAGTATCCGATGAAGTACTGATCCGGCGAGCGTGAGAGCCCGAAGTGAGAGAGAACGTGAGCGGCCTGGTCTGCGTTCACCGCGAAGAGGTTCACCGAATACGGATGGCTCGACGAGAATCGCAGGGTCGACAGGCGTTCGCGGCGGAGCCACTCCTGCTCCACGTTGATCAGCGAATGCGGGATGCCGGCCGCTTCGAGCATCGCCGCCAGCCCCCGCGCGACCTCGCCGATGCCGCTCTCCGTGTCGAGGTATCCGAAGAGATTGACGCCGAAAGGCCGGGGCGTGGCGACTTGATTCGATTCGGGTTCTACGGGATCGGGGATCGGCTCGACGGGGGGCTCGGCCGCAACGGGCGTCGTTTCCAGCGCAGGGGGTTGTTGCGGCGCAACGGGTTCTTCGGGAATCCGCTCGGCAGGCGGCTCTGCCGCGACGGGCGCTTGGAGCGCCAAGAGAGGCTGGGGTGAGCCGGGATCTCCGAGAAGACCCGCGGACGACTCTTTCCGGAGAAGCCCATAGAGATTCCACACGCGCCGCCGGATGAACCTGTAGCGGGATGGCCCGAGGAGTGTCTGCAGCCACTGCTTGACCTCCGAGCTCGGCTCCCCTCCCTCTTCCGGAGGCGAGAGGGCTGCCGTGACGCTCGAAGCAACGCTCGAAGCAACGGTGGAAGCGACCGTGGAAGCGACGATGGAAGCGACGGTGGAAACGCTCGAAGCGACGCTCGAAGCCACGGTGGATGCGACGGTGGATGCCACGGTGGATGCCACGGTCGCATTGAGGTTGGCCGATGCCGTCGACATGCTCGACACGACGGCATCGGCCACAGCGGCGGTGAGCAAGGCCTCGGAGCGGCGCCGCTGATCGAGCAAGTCTTCGGCCGCTTGCGCGTCCGCGGCCTGCTGCTGCTCGGAAAACTTCCATTGCGAGATCGCGGCCGCGTCACGTTCGGACCGCAGGATCCCGACGAAGGTGGGATCCATGCCGAGGTCCGCTTCGCCGTGTGAGACCGCCCACTCCAGAAACGCGACGGACTGGGCTCCCTCCGCCTCCGGAAAAGCGGCCGCGACGTCCTGGCGCAATCGCAGGATCTCTCGGTGAACCCGCGTGAGAATCGATCCCGGCTTGTATGGGGCCGTCAACCAGGAGAAGAAAGAATTCTGCGGTCCCGACTCGAAGGGATCACCGAAAGCGAACCGGGCCGTTCCCAGCTCGAAGTACAGCCGCCGCAGAAAGTCGGGCACGCGAACGCCGTTGTCGAAGACGCCGTACGCATAGGGAAGGCGGACCGTTTGGTCGTAGCCGGCGTCCCCCAGGGCGCCTGCATAGTCAGCGAAGAGGGCCCGGAAATTCGGCCCGAGGTCGGCCAGGCGGAAGCGGTCCTGGTACTTCGAGACCGCGTCGATGTTTTTCTTCTGAAAGCCGCTGAAGTGAAAAAACCTCAGCGCTTCTCCGTTGATGAGCCAGCCGTCGCGGGATCGTTCCAGCTTTCGGCGCTCGTGCAAGTTCCAGTAGGCTGCGTTGTAGCCGGGATGCCGGAGAGTCGCGACACCCGCGAACGTCACCGGCGCCAGGTTCATCCATTTCTGGTCCGTGAACAGCCCGCGCGCCGGATCGGAAAAGCATTTGTCCTTCAGGCGGGATTCCCACCAGCGCAGGAGATCGAGGGAATTGGCCGATGCTCGCAGAGCGATGAACCCCAGGTTGTACACACCCGAGATCAGAAAATCCATTTCGTTCGGCCGATGTCCGTCTTCCGGAAGCGGCGCCAGGATGTGGGGAATCAGGGCCGCGTCCGAATTTCGGAGAGATTCACGCAGCTCTTCCATGGGGCTGTAGACGGTGATGTCGGGGTCCAGGTAGATGACGGCCTTCACTCCCCGCTTCTCCAGCAGATAGCGAAGGAGGGTCGGTTTCAGGGCCGTGCTGAATTCCAGCACGTTGTACTGAAAGGCAAGCGCCTTGAAATCCGGTATTCCCAGCTCTTCGGCGAGGAGCACCTGAAATGGCTCGCCCTCGAGCCGAATGTCTTCCTCGAGACGGTCAGCGACGAGGACGTAGGCGCTGGCTCCCGGGTGCTGCGCGAGAAACGTGCGACAGCAGACGCGTGCCAGGCTGAGGTAGTTCTTGGCGACGATCGTACAAACGGCGAAGTCGGACCACTCCAGAGGCTCGCGGGACGGCTCGCCCGGGACGAGCGGCCACGACGGGAAGCCCGGTTCCGGCCGAGGACGCAAAGCGCGAAGGGAGCGGTCCTTCTCGAGGAGAGCGCGGCGGAACTTCTTTCGCTCCGCGACGCTGTTGCGAAGATCGGCTTCGAGCGCCTGCACGCGGGGATGAACGCTGTCCAGCGTCGACTGCAGGGTTTCCCGCGCGACCTCGAGCCCTCGGGTGTAGCGATCTTTTTCGGCGACGAAGGCCTCGTTTGCGCCGATGGTCGACGCGTGGGCTGCCTCGCTGCTTCGCAGAGCGGCCTGAAGCGTGAGGATGTATTCGTCTTTCGGCTGCAGAACTGCCGTGAGCTTCTCGCGCTCGCGGTCCAGGCTCTCGATGTACCGATCCTTCTCGAGCAGGATGTCGGCCAGGCTCTTCGCCTGCTTTTCGCGCTCGTGGTCCAGGCTCTCGATGTACCGATCCTTCTCGAGCAGGATGTCGGCCACGCACTTCGCCTGCTTCTCGAGCTCGAGGCGCAGCTTTTCTTCCTGGGCGCCCAGTCGCGATGCGCGCTCTTCCGACCGCGAGAAGGCCCAGAGCTCCTCGCGCGCGGCCACCGAGAGCGGGGGGACAGGATCCAGGCGGAGGGCGCTGCCGTCGCGCAGCGAGTCACGGAGCTCCCGTTGCCCGGGGGTCAGCAGCGCGTCTTCGAGATCCTGTTGCCCTCGCTCCCGATTGAGCGAGGGTTCGAGGAACTCGAGAAGCTCGGAGTCGGAGGGGACTCTCAGGTCGGCCGCACCCGCCGCGATGAGCTCCTCGTGAAGCCGCTTCACCGTCGCGACGGGGGAATCCACCAGCCGGGCATAGTCGACCAGGACGCGCGCGAGCCCCAAGGACGACGACAGCGCCGAACGGGTATGGCGCTCCCAAAGGGCTAGGCCGAAGGGAAGCGAGAAACCGTCTCGCCGCTGGAGGGACCGGGCGACGTCCAGCGGGGACCGTAGCGGAAGCACGGCGATCGGAGCCCGAAGGAGGGGACGCCAGAGAGGAAAGAGAAGCGCGAGGCGAGGGTCCTTGATCGCCCAGGTGCCCTCCGCGTCCAGGGCATCGACGATGATTCGAGCGCGTTCATCGAACGTAGAGCGATTCGGACTGCCGGCTTCCGGAAGCTCCAGATGCGCGATATCGCACCAGGTCGCCCCCGCCGAGGCCAGGAGCCATTCGTCGAGCGCCCAGACGTCCCGTCTTTCCCAGTAACCTTTGGGGTTCGCTTCGTCGGCCGGCGGGAAGGCGGTGGCGGGACCGAGGTACGAGCCCATCAAGCCCAGGACTCGGGCTATCGCCGAGGTCCCGGAGCGGTGCATGCCGAGGACCACGATCTGCGCGTTACGAGCGGCGTTTTGCCCAGTATGCCCGGTCTGGCTCAAGAAACCGGGAGGGTACCAGACTTCGCCGCGCGTGGCATGGCTGGGCGCCGAATTCCAGACCTCACGTCGTGAAGTCGGCGAGCGATACTTCCGTCCTCAGATGCCATCCGCTGTTAGGCCGCATGCGTTTCGTTCCTGGCTCCGCAGTCCGGTCTGGATGCTCCTGACTCTGCTTTTCGCGGCGGTCTCCTTGGGGACTCTTGCCGTGGCCCCGATCATCTGGTTCCGGATCCTCCCGCATTTGCAGCCCCACGTGACGCTCTGGTACGTGCTGGCTGGCGTCCTTGGCGCCGCGCTCCTGGGGATCTGGGCCTGCGGTGCCGGCGCCAGGAATCGTTTGCTCGCTTCGGGCCTGCTGGCCGTCGTGCTGCTTCTCTACGTCGGGCTCCTCTTCCTCTATTACCGGGGCGAGCCGCCCGCGAAGAAATTTCACCTGCTGGAATACGGCGTGCTCGCGGGGCTCACCCTACAGGCTGTCCGCATCGACGGATGGCGGGGGAAAGGGCCGCTCGTTGCCGTCCTGTTCCTGCTCGCGGTGGGCTCGGCCGACGAGACCGCGCAGGGCTTCATCCCGATGCGGACGTTTCGCTGGCTCGACCTCTTTGCAAATTACATCGGCTCGGCGCTGGGAGCCTTGGCGTGGGTGGCAGCCTCCCCCCATAGCCCTTGGCGCAGGCCCGACGCGCCGCGAACGGGCGAGAGACCCTGAGCGGCCGGCGCGAGCTTCCGGCGAAGTCGGCCCGGTGCGCCTCGGTGGCGCTCCTGGCCGCGCTGGCTGGCCTCTTTTCTGCGTGCCTCTCGGATTCGCCACGCTCGAGCCCGTCGCGAACGAAAGTCTCGCCGGCGAGCGCCGCGCGCCCCAACGTCTTGCTCATCACCGTCGACTCGCTCAGGGCCGACGCTCTCGACTGGTCTCTCGACGGCGCGACACCCGCACTGGCCGCCATGGCCGCGGCGGGCACGCGCTTCGATCGCGCCTACACCGTAACCCCATGGACGGCCCCCGCGCTCGTCTCGATCTTCACGGGCCTCTATCCCCCCACGCACGGCGTGGCGAACCGGGACGACACGACGCCCCGCACCCTGCTCACGCTGCCGCGCCTGCTGGCAAGGCGCGGCTACACGCTGGCGAACTTCGGCTTCTTCACTTCGGTTTCCTACTATCGCAACCTGGGTCTGCCCCCGCAGGCCGTCGTCGGGGCCGAGATCAACGGGACGGAGGCGCTGGCGGCGTGGCTCGCTGCGCCCCCGGAGCCGTTCTTCGCCTGGATCCACAACGTCGAGCCGCATCTGCCGTACGGGGCCGGAGGGTACGAGGCCGCCGAGGCACGCATCAAGGGCTCCTCCGCGCTCGAGCGAAGCCAGGTGTCGGCCACGGTGCCGCGCCGCGCGGGGCTCTCGTTCGCTGCGGGTGACGACGCCATCGTGAAGAAGCTCTACGCGCAGGATGTCGCGCGCCTGGACCGAGCGGTCGCGCGGGTGCTCGAGGCGGTCGACCGCACCGCACTCTCGAGCCGCACGCTCGTCCTCTTCACGGCGGATCACGGCGAGGAGCTGCTCGAGCACGGCTGGGTCGGGCACGCCTCGACCAGCGGTGAGGCGAAGCTGCACGAGGAAATCCTGCACATCCCGCTCCTGATCCGCGGTCCTGGCGTGCCGCGAGGAAAAGCGTCAGGCGCCCTCGCGCAGAACGTGGACGTCGCGCCCACTCTTCTCGAGCTGGCAGGCTTCGAGCGGCCGCGCGCGATGCAGGGCATCTCGCTCGTGCCCGCGCTCGCCGGAAGCGCGAACTCGCGCACGCGCGTGTTTTTCGACACCTCGCCCGGAGGGCACCTGACCCCCGACTCGCGGCGCGGCGAGCGGCTGCAGGGGGTGGGCGACGGACTCAGGATCCACACCGAACGGCTGGGTGGCCTCGCGCAGGCCGATGATCCCGTCTCGCCGGCGCTCGCACCGGATCTGGCCCGATTCCGCAAGCAGCAAGCCCGGGCGCGCCTCAGATTTCTCACGGCGCACGGCCAGGCGGAGCGTCCCCCCGCCGCTGCCGTGGCCGCCTTTTCGGAATCGCTCCCGCTCGGCGTGCCGGCCGAGAGCGAGCGGCTGACCTACGACGCGGCGGGGGGCACCATCCGTCTTTCCTGGACGGGCGACACGCGTGGCGATCGTGAGTCGTACTGGGTCGAGTACGCCGTGGGGGCGGGCCTGCTTTCGGCTCGCGGGGCCTTCCCCGTCGAGGAGCCCGGCATCGCGTTCGGCCCCTTTCCGATCGCGTTCTGGAACGACCTCGCGGGTTACAGCCCGTTTCGCTACCGGATCCTCGATCCGGCCGGAAAGAGCCGTTCGGCGTGGCGCACCTTCTCGCTCGAGCGCTCCGGTGTCCCGAAAGCGGCGGCGCGATGAGGCCGGGAACGCGTGTCGCGCTCGCGGCCTTTCTCGGCAGCGCCTTGCTCCTGATTCCCGTCCGCGAGGTCCGCACGGCCCCTCCCTCGAGTGCGCCCGATCCGCTGGATTCGCTTCTGGCGCGCGGCGGCTTGACGCGCGCCGATCTGGGCTTTCTTCCGCCCGGCGATGCCATGGCGTTCCCGCGCGGAGAGCAGCCCTTCATGCTGCCTCACGGGCGGGAGTTCCAGCGCGAGCCGCTTCGGGCAATCCCGTTTGCAAAGGGGCTCGCCGGCGCGGCCGAACGGCTGCGCGACGACGTTCCGCGGCTCTCCACCGTCCTGCTCTTGCAGACACGCCTGCCAGGGTTCGGCCTTTACGGCGCACAGCTTTCCGAAGCGGACGATCTCGCCTCGGTGCTGATGCGTGCGTCGGAAAGGCCCGGTGATCGAGCGCTTTCGGAAGGCTCCTTCGGCCAGGCGGCAAGCCCCCGGATGCCCGGGGTCGCGGCGGACGAGCGTGCGCGAGCCCACGCGGCTCAGGTCCCGGCACCGCTCCAGGCACCGCTCGCGAGCCTCCTGTCCGGGCTACTCGAGGCCGACGCGTGGGTCCGCGCGGCGTGGCGGCGGGTTCCGCCCGAGGTTGCGGCGCGGGCCGTGTCCACCCGGCGCCTCACCGAGCGGCTTCCCGATGGAGCGGTCTTTTTCCCCGACGTCGAGGACGCCGGGCGGTCCCTCGATGCCGAGTCCATGGCTTACGCGGGGCTGAAGGCGACGGAGGCCGCGGCCCGGGCCGCTCGCGAGCTCGCCGAGGTCGTCCGCGTCGCCGGCTCCGCTTCTTTCACCTCGCTCAGCGTCACCTTCGACACGCCGCACGGTCTCGTCGTGCTCACCGGGACCGGGTCCGACCGCCATACGCACACGACGACGCTCGGAAAGCCGGGAGTCTTTCTGGCTCTCGATCTCGGTGGGGACGACACCTGGTCGGGCTCGTTTGCCGCCGCCACGTGGCCCGCCCAACCGGTCTCCGTTGCCATCGATCTCTCCGGCAACGACGTCTGGGAGGGGGGCGCGGGCCCGTCGGCGGGAGCCGGGATGGGTGGTGTCGGCCTGGTGTGGGAAGCGGCCGGAAACGACCGGTACGAGGCGGGAAACGACTCGCAGGGCTTCGCACAGTTCGGGGTGGGCCTGTTGATCGATCTCTCGGGCAACGACACGTACCGGCTCGGCAGCGGCGGGCAGGGAGCGGCGCTCTGGGGTTCGGCGCTGCTTCTGGATCGAGACGGAGACGACCGTTACGAGATCCTGCACGACGGACAGGGCTTCGGCGGGCCGGGGGGCGCTGGCTTTCTGGTGGACTCGGCCGGGAACGATCGGTACGAGGCGGTGCGCGAGCCCGGGCGCGCCGGGCGGCCCGATCCGCGCGCCGACGGGAAGGCGGCCACCTCGAACGCGCAGGGCGTGGGCATCGGGCGCCGCGGCGACGGCTCGGACGGACACTCCTGGGCGGGGGGGCTCGGCGCCTTGCTGGATCTCGGCGGCAATGACGAGTACCGCGGCGGCACGTTCTGTCAGGGTGCCGGCTACTGGTTCGGTACGGGGCTCCTCGTGGATGCCGAAGGGGACGACCGGTACGACGCGGTCTGGTATGCGCAGGGCGCAGCCGCGCACCGCGCGCTGGGGCTGCTCGTGGATGGCGCCGGAAACGATGGTCACCGCCTGTCGGGCACCGGAGGCGCGGGGCTCGGATTCGGCTGGGACTTCGCGGCAGGGCTGTTCCTGGACGAGCGGGGGAACGATCGTTACACCGTGCGTCGACTCGCGCTCGGCGCCGCGATGCAGCGGTCGCTGGGCCTCTTCGTGGATGCCGCGGGGAATGACGTCTACGAGGCGGCGGAGCCGGCGCTCTGCTTCGGATCCGTGGACGACGACCCGCGCTGGGCCGAGAGGAATCCGCTCGCCCCCGCGTGGTTCGAGGCCGCGCAGGCGGGGCTTTTTCTCGATCTCGGCGGGCGGAACTCCTATCCGAACGGAGCGCCGGCCGCTGAAGCGAGCGTGTGGGGAACCTGGAAGCCCGCGCG
>JBDSFL010000433.1:0-2558 GCA_039919545.1 Thermoanaerobaculia bacterium
GCCCGCTCACGCCGGAGCCGGCCACCACCGCGCCCAGCGCGCCTCCGGTCTTTCCGGCCAGCGTGCGTCCCAGGGTCAGCGCCTCGAGCGAGGCCTTGCGCAGCTTGCCGTCTCTCTGCTCGATGAAAACGAGAACGTTGCTCATGAGTGTTCCTCTTGTGACCTTTACAGGACCTTCGCTTCGTCGCGAAGGAGGTGCAGCAGCTCTTCGGCGGCCTTGACCGGATCGTCGGCCGGGATCAAGCGCACGGCCTGACGCGGCGGAGGAAGCTCCAGCTTCGTCCAGCGCACGGATGCGTTCTCGCCCGTGAGCGCGGCCAGATCCACGCCGAGATCGGCGGGGCTCTTGGCAGTGATCGCTTTTTTCTTGGCGGCCATGATGCCCTTGAGCGAGGCATAGCGAGGCTCGTTGAGCCCCTTCTGCGCGCCGATCACGACGGGCAGGGGCGCCTCGACGGCCTCGTGCGCGCCCTCGATCTCGCGGTGCGCGAGCACGCCGCCGTCTTTCCATTCGAGATGCGTCACCAGGTTCACGTGAGGCAGGTCGAGCAGCTCGGCCAGCATGGGAGGAAGGAGCTGGGCATCGGTGCCGACTCCCTTGTTCCCGAGCCAGATGACATCGTGGGGCAGCGTCTTGATGGCAGCGGCGAGAAGCTGCGCCACGCCGAGAGAATCGATCTCTCCCACGCCCTCCGAGGCGATGCGGACGGCTTCGTCCGCGCCGCGGGCCAGGCACTCGCGCAGGCCCACGTCGGCGCGCGCGGAGCCGAAGGTCAGCACGGTGACCGTTCCCCCCTTGGCCTCCTTCGTCTTGATGGCCTCTTCCAGCGCATATTCGTCATACGGGGAGACGATCCATTTGACGTCGGATTCGTCGATCGAGCGCCCATCGGCCCCGATCTTGATCTTCGTTTCGGTATCCGGAACGTACGCGATGCAGACGACGTGGTTCATCGATGTTCACGGGGGGGCTGAAACCCCCCGTTCTCCTTTTGTGAGAGTGCGCGAGACCCGCGGGCGCGGGGACGCTACCACGCCGTGGAAGCCTCCGCCATGCAAAAATGAATCACGGCTCAGTGGCGTGCGCCCTTGACTTGCGCCCCACTCACGCCTCATATTTTCCCGCGGCAGACGATGAGCGCTTCCCCTCTCCCCCGCGCCCTATCCGCTCCCGGGGGCGAGGCGCACGCGCAGGCGTTCCGCGCGCTCCAGGAATCGCTGCCGAAATCCGTTTCCTCCGTCCTCTCGCGCGGAGCCGATCTCAGCTCCGCGCGCCCGCAGGGCCGCTCGCCGGGCTGCTCGTCGGAAAGTAGCGGCGATTCGCTGCTGCCGCTCTCGCTGCGCGCCGTGGACGAGCTGCTGCAGGGAGGGCTCCCGCGCGGTGTGCTCGTCGAGATCACGGGGCGGCGTTCCAGCGGCCGCTTCACGCTGCTGCTGCACGCCCTGGCCTCCGCCACCCAGAGCGGGGAATCGGCCGCGCTGGTGGACCTCGGAGACCATCTCGATCCGCAGTCGGCGCTCGACCAGGGGGTGGTGCTCGAACGCCTGCTCTGGCTCCGTCCGCGCGTGCTGAAAGACGCCCTGACGAGCGCGGAGACGGTCATCGCCGCGGGGTTTGCGTTCGTGGTGCTCGATCTCGGCCTGAAGATCGCGAAGGGCTCTCTCTCCCGCACGCGTCTGGACGGCGCGTGGCTGCGTCTGGCCCGCGCGGCCGAACGCCAGCGCACCGGACTGCTGGTGTGCAGCCCGTATCGCATCAGCGGCGCGGCGGCCGGCCTCGTGGTGGGCGCCGAGTGCGCGCGGCCGCGCTGGAAGGGAGAGGCGGCAGGGCCGGCTCTCCTCACCGGGCTCTCCAGCCGCCTCACGCTCGAGAAGCAGCGCGGCCGGCGTCCCGGCGAAACGAGCCTGCTCACGCTCACCGCCAAGGACGCGCTCCTGTTCGAGAGCCCAGCCGCGGCGCGCGGCGCCAGAGACAGGAACGACACCCCCGCGCAAACCATCGGCGTATCGGCCAGCGCCTCGCTCTCGCGCGGCCTGAAGATGGGCCGGGGATAGCTCCCGAACGGCTGAACCGACAGCAGCATGCCGCGTCCTCCTCGCTTCGCCTGTGCCGCCGTCCCTCTGTTCCCTCTGGCCGCGCGCCTGCGCAGCGAGCCCGATCTCCGCGCCGAATCCGTCGCGATCTTCGAAGGGAACGGCACCTCCGCGCACGTCATCGCCGCCACGCGTTCGGCGCGGCAGGCGGGCATCCAGCCCGGGATGACGCTGCCGCAGGCGCGTGCCCTCGTGCCAAAGCTCATCGCACGCGGTCGCGACCGGCAGAGCGAGCAGGCCGCGCAGGACGCCCTGCTCGACGTCGCCGAAACGTTCTCGCCGCGCATCGAGGAGACCGATCAGGGCGTCGTCACACTCGACGTGGACGGGCTCGAGCGGCGCTTTGCCGGCGAGTTCCGCGAGCGCGATCTCGGGCAGGCGCTGAGCGCGGCCGTCGGCCGCACGGGGCTTCCGGCTCGCGTCGGCATCGCGTGCAGCAAGCTGGCGGCGCGTGTGGCCTCGGC
>JBDSFL010000463.1:0-7894 GCA_039919545.1 Thermoanaerobaculia bacterium
ACGACGAACGTGCCCTTGTACGTGGAGAGGTCGATGGTGCCGACCACGCGGGCCAGGTCGGCGTGCACCTCGCCCTTGTAGGTGGTGAGGCTGGCCTTCCCCTCGAGGCGATCGATCCGCACCGAGCCCTTGTAGGTCTCGAGCTTCAGGTCGGCCTTCAGGTCCGCGATGCGGATGCGCGACTTGTAGTCGTCGACGACGAGGTGCGCCGTGCGCGGCATCACGATGGTGTAGTGGACGAACGGGAGCGTGCTGTTCCCGAAATTGAAGCTGAAGAAGGAGTGCTGGCTCTTCACCCGTGAATAGTTGGATTCGATGCGGAGTGACCGCCCCCCACCCTCGATTTCCACCCGCGTCCGCTTCACGCTCTCGGCCATGCCCTCGTCGTCTCCGTCGGGCTCGATGCGCGCGGTGATCTGGACCTGAGCCGCGGTCCCGGTGGTCACGGTCACGCTGCCCTTGTAGGTCTTGAGGGTGAGGCTGCCGTCCGCATCGAGGGGGACGGTCCGGGTGACCTCCGTGCCGCGCTCGCCGCGAACGGCCGGCGCGAGAGTGGCGGCGGCGCCGATGAGCGACAGAGACAGCGCCAGGCGGCGGAGCCGGGTGTGCTGAAGCATGAGAGGGCCTCCTTTCTTCCAGATACGAGCGGGGTCCCGCGGAAGTTCCGCTACGATGTCGATCAACCCGCTTTGCTCCTGGAGAGAGAAACGAAAACAGGAGGACTGCCATGTCCACGCTCCCTCCCCCTTTCGATCCGCCGCCCCCCCCGCCACCCCCCGGTGCCGCCCTCCCCTGGGAAGAGCGCGACCGCCTCGGGTGGGTGGCGGCCTTCGTGGCCACCGTGCAGATGATGGTGACCGCCCCCGCTGAGGCCTGGCAGCGCACGCGCGTGAAGAACGACCTGCTCGAGCCGCTCCTCTTCTCCGTGATCGTCACGTGGATCGGTATGGTGTTTTCGAGCATCTACGGCGCGCTCTTCAGCCGCAGCTGGATGACCATGCTCCCTGCCGATCTGCAGGAGAAGCTGGCTCCGGCGATGGTGGCCGGCTCCCCCCTGATCAAGATCGTGCTCGCCCCGGTGCTCGTGGCCGTGGGACTCTTCATCGGCGCGGGAATCGTTCACCTCTGCCTGATGATCGTGGGCGGCCTCTCCTCCTCGAGCGCGGGTTTCGAGGGCACGTTTCGCGTGGTGGCCTACTCGGGCGTGGCCGACCTGGCAAACGTGATTCCGATCGCCGGTCCGCTGATCGCCTTCGTGTGGAAGCTGATCCTGCTCGTCATGGGGATCCAGGTGCTGCACCGCACTTCTTCGGGCAAGGCCATCGCGGCCGTGCTGCTGCCCGTCCTGCTCTGCTGCGGCTGCGTCGTCGTGGCGTTCGGCGCGATCTTGGCGGCCGTGTTCGGGGCGCTCAAGCACTGATGTCCGGCGTGATGCCCGGCACGGGAGCGCCGCGGGCCGGTGCGCGACGCCAGCCCCAGCTCGGACTGCTCTGGGGCGGCGTGGCCGCGTCGCTCGTGGTTCTCTCGCCCTGGGCAGCTTCCTGGGGAACGCTTTTGCCGCCCTGTGCGCTGAAGAGCCTCTTCGGCGTGCCGTGCCCCGCGTGCGGCACCACCCGTTCGGCCATCGCGCTCTCCCGGTTCGATCTGCCCGGCGCGTTCTCTTGGAATCCGCTCGCGACGGCCGCCCTCATGGCGCTCGTGGCGGGCGGCCTCGTGGCGGGAGTGCTCGCGATGCGGGGCCGCGAGGTGCCGCAGCCGGTGCGCTATCCCCCATGGGCGCGCGGTCTGGCCGTGGCGCTCATCGCCGGGAACTGGCTCTGGCTCCTGGCGCAGGGGCGGGTCTGACAGCGAACGTGCCGGTCTGAGGGCGATCGTCCCGCTCGAGCCTCGCCGCTGACGTGCACCCCGGGTTCCCGGGATGACTCGGACAGGCTCCGAGACCTGTTACCATCCGCGACGCTTCAGCCGGGTCCGGGGGGGTGGCCGTGCCCATCGAACACCGGATCATTTCAGCTTCACTCGAAGGAGAAAAATGCAGAACTTCAATCGATTCACCTCGCTTTGCCTCGTGCTGGGGCTCGGCGCCGGCACCGCGTGCGCGGCCGATCCGCAGAAAACGGACGCCAAGGCCGACACGAAGGCCGTCACCAGCGCGCCCGCGGCCGACGCCTCCGGCCTCAAGAACGACGACGAGAAGATCCTCTATACGCTCGGTCTCGTCATCAGCCGCAACCTCGGCCCGTTCGCCCTCACCGCCGCCGAGCTCGAGATCATCAAGCGCGGGCTCTCGGACGGCGTGATGAACAAGAAGCCGGCCGTCGAGATCGAGACCTACGGTCCGAAGATCCAGGAGTTCGCCAAGGGCCGTATGGCGGTCGCCGCCGAGGTCGAGAAGAAGGCCGGGCAGGCGTTCCTCGACAAGTCCGCCGCCGAATCGGGCGCGGTGAAGAAGCCCTCCGGTCTCGTGTTCCGCGAGATCAAGGCCGGCACGGGCGCGAGCCCGAAGGCCACCGACACCGTGAAGGTGCATTACCACGGCACGCTGATGGACGGCACCGTGTTCGACAGCTCGGTCGATCGCAAGGAGCCCGCGACGTTCCCCCTGAACGGCGTCATTCCCTGCTGGACCGAGGGTGTCGCGCTCATGAAGGTGGGCGGCAAGTCGCGCCTCGTCTGCCCCTCCGCCATCGCCTACGGCGACAACGGCTCCCCGCCGAAGATCAAGCCCGGCGCCACGCTCGCTTTCGACGTGGAGCTTCTCGAGATCATGAAGCCTGCCGCCGCCGCGGCTCCCATGGTCCCCGCTCCGGCTTCCAAGAAGTAACGTTCTCGCTCGAACGGGTCCGATACACTCGGACCCGTTCGAGGTGTTTTGATGACGCGTTCCTTGCTCGGGACCTCCCTGGCCCTCCTCCTGCTGATGACCGCTGCCGACGCCTTCGCCGCCGATCCGCCGTCCCTTCAGGCCGAGGTCGCGTCGCTGAAGCAGGAGCTGTCCGCGAAATTCCCGGCGCAGACCGCTCGTGTGGTGCGCGGCATCGATCAGGCCGCGAGCCTCTGGCGCGCCCAGGACGGCCCGCTGGCCGCCTTCGTCGCCTTCGCGCGCGAGAGCTTCATCGGCGATCCCGCGCTCCTCGACGCCACCTTCGCGCACCTCGAGTACGCGCACGAGCAGCTGGACGGCACGCTGAACGAGCTGAATCGCGAGCTGCGGCACTGGAGCGAGCTCGATCAGGGGCCGATCCTCCCCATCGACCGGCTCTTCGCGTCATTCGAATCTTCTGCCCACGTGACGGACGACCTGTTCGACAGCAAGATCGCGTTCGTCATCCTGCTCAACTTCCCGCTCAGCTCGCTGGCCGAGCGGCAGGAAAAGGGTGCCGGCTGGTCGCGTCGCCAATGGGCGGAGGCGCGCCTGGCGCAGCGGTATGCCCGCCGTGTTCCCGCATCCGTCAGCCAGGCCATCCAGCAGGGCTCCGCGGATGCGGAGGCGTACATCGCCGAGTACAACGTGTGGATGCACCATCTGCTGGATCCGGAAGGACGCCGGCTCTTTCCGTCGGGCCTGCGGCTGATCTCGCACTGGAATCTGAGAGACGACCTGAAGGCACGCTATGCCGAGAAGGACGGCCTGGCGCGGCAGCGGATGATCGCCAAGGTGATGGAGCGGATCGTCACGCAGACGATTCCGCAGGCCGCCATCGACAACCCGCGGCTCGACTGGGCGCCCTTCGACAACCGCGTGAGCCCGGCTCCGGCGGCCGAGATCGAGGCGAGCGCGCCGAAGGCGCCTCCCGCGACGGCGGAACGGGAAGGACCGGAGCCCGACACGCGGTACGCGCGCCTCCTCGCCACGTTCCATGCGGTGCGTCAGGCCGATCCGCATTCGCCGCTCACCCCCACCCACATCGCGCGCCGCTTCGAGGAAGACCGCGAGCTGCCCGAGGCGCGCGTGAAGGAGCTCTTCGCGCAGATCCTCGGCTCTCCGCTGGTGCCGCGCATCGCGCGCCTCATCGAGCAGAGGCTGGGCCGGAAGCTCGAGCCGTTCGACGTCTGGTACAACGGTTTCCAGGCGCGCGGAAAATTCTCGGAGCCCGAGCTGGACGCGCTGGTGAAGAAGAAGTATCCCGATGTCGCCGCCTACCAGGCCGACATCCCGCGGCTGCTGAAGGATCTCGGATTCACCCCCGAGAAGGCGGCGTATCTGTCCGGGCTCATCGTGGTCGATCCCGCCCGCGGCGCCGGACATGCCATGCAGGCCTCGCGGCGCGGCGACAAGCCTCACCTGAGGACGCGCGTGGAGCCGGGCGGGATGAACTACAAGGGCTACAACATCGCGGTCCACGAGATGGGGCACAACGTGGAGCAGGTGTTCTCGCTCTACCACGTGGACCACACGCTGCTCCAGGGGGTGCCGAACACGGCCTTCACCGAGGCGCTCGCGTTCGTGTTCCAGCAGCGCGACCTCGAGCTGCTGGGGCTGGCCAGGCCGGATGCCGAGAGCGAGCGGCTGCGCGTCTTGAACGACTTCTGGATGACGTACGAGATCGCGGGCCCGGCCCTCGTCGACATGGCGGTCTGGCACTGGCTGTATGACCATCCCGCGGCGACGCCGAAGGAGCTGAGGCTCGCGACGGTGGAAATTTCGAAGGACGTCTGGAACCGCTACTACGCGCCGGTGTTCGGCACGAAGGACGTCGTGCTGCTCGGCATCTACTCGCACATGATCAGCTCGATGATGTATCTACCCGACTATCCGCTGGGGCACCTCATCGCGTTCCAGATCGAGGAGCAGCTGCAGCGCGTCAAGCCGCTGGGCGCGGAGTTCGAGCGGATGGCGAGCTTCGGGCGCGTCAGCCCCGACCTGTGGATGACGCAGGCGACGGGGAGCCCGGTCTCGGCGGGGCCGCTGCTGCGGGCGACGGAGAAGGCGCTCGGGGCGAGGCGGCCGTAACGGTCTCTCACGAGCTGTCGCCGCGGTTCGAAGCGCCTCGCACCCGGAGATCGGCGTCCGCCGAACGCGCCGCGTCGTCGGTACGAGAAAGGTCATCGCGGCGCTCTCGAGATTCTTGCTGAGCCGTCATTGCAGCCGCCAGGTTTCTTGGCGCAAGAATCTCGAGGCCGTCGACGCCGATCCTCGGGCACGAGGCTCTCGGCGTCTCTGATTGCGAGCGGACGAAGAGAGGGACGGTGGGAGGGACACTAAGAGCGCAGCGTCGAGTCGCTGCGCGACGTCGACAGAAGACTGTCGAATCGTGCCGGCCTGCGACTCACGGATTCGATTCGCCTGGGCACGGAAGCGGGCGCCGAACACGATGTGCACGACGAGAGCAGGATGAGCGCGGGATGAGCGCACGACGAGAGCACGACGAGAGCACCGTCACGCGGGTCGTCCGTGGCGCTGCTCGTCGTGCCGCATCGCTGGGCGCGAGGGGCTGACCGCGCCATTCGCCGGGGCGGACCCCGGCGAATGGCTGCTGCAGCGGCGGCCCTACTGCGTGTACCCGTTCACGTCCACGATGAGCTGAACCGCGCCGGCGGAGTTGTTGACCACCGTGAAGGTGCCGCTCGCGTCGTGCGCCAGGTCGACCAGCGCGTTGTTGGCCCGCGTCGTTCCGAGCGTGAAGTTGATCGTGCTGGCAATGGGGGCCGACGGGAGGTCGGTGCGGTAGATCACGAGGAAGCCCGCGTCCGTGGGGCTCGTCACCGTGACATTCACGGAGAGCGAGAGTGCGGTTCCCGGCACCGAGCAGCGTCCGGCGACAGCGAAGACGCGCGACTCGCCCGGGGCGAGGATCGGTGAGGCGGCGTCGGCGCCCGCGGCGTTACGTGTGTCGAACATCCGGCACGGGGCGACGGAATAGAAACTCGCCCCCGAGCTGGCGATCACCAGGGAATAGGTCGCGCTCACGCCGGTACAGCCGCTGGTTCCCGCCGCGGTGTCGGTGACGGTGACGGTGATCGGGAACGTGCCGCTCTGGGTCGGCGTGCCGGAGAGGACGCCCGCGGCGGACAGGGTGAGTCCCGTGGGTAGCGTCGAGGCCGTGGTGAAGCTCGGCGTCGTGGCACCGGTCTGCGTGAAGGTCTGGCTGAAGGGAGTGCCCGAGGTGCCCTGCGTGACCACAGGATTCGTGACCGCGATGACCGGGCAGATCTTGAGGGAATAGCTCGTGCCGACGCCCGTGCAGCCGTTCGTGGCGGCGGCGGTGTCGGTGACGGTGACGGTGATCGGGAACGTGCCGATCTGGGTCGGCGTGCCAGAGAGGACGCCCGCGGTCGAGAGTGTGAGTCCGGTGGGCAGCGTCGAGGCCGTCGTGAAGCTGGGCGTGGTGGCGCCGGTCTGGGTGAAGGTCTGGCTGAACGGGGTTCCCGCGGTGCCCTGAGAGACGACCGGGTTCGTGACCGTGATGACGGGGCACGTCGTGATGGCGAAGTTCGTGTTCGAGATGTCGAAGAACGGAGCCGTGGCGCACTCGACCTTCACCCGGGCGAGCGACGTGCTGATGTTCGGCAGCGAGACGGGCTCGCTGCCGTCGTTCGGCGTGCCGGCGTTCAGCGTCGTCGCGAAGGTGGTGCCGCCGTCGGTGGAAAGTGAGATCGCCGTGCTCGCGCAGCTCACCGGCGCGGCGCTGGTATTGGCCACGTTCCACGTGACCGTCTGGGTCGACCCGCCCGGGTAGCTGACCGCGGTGTTCGGCGACGTGACCAGGAAGGGGCCCGCGGTGCTCGACACACTGACCGTCCGCGTGGCGTAGTTCACGCCGCCGCCGCCGCTGCGATTGTCGCGGGCGATGAGGCGGAACGCCATCGTGCGGGTCCTGGAGGGCAGCGATTCGCCGAAGGTGGACGTGTTCGTGAGCAGGTCCGAGAGCTTCGGGAAGGTGCGGGTGGGCCCGAGGACCGGATTGAAGGAGCGAAGGATCGGGCGCGCGGCGGCGACATCGGTGTTGGGGGGTGCGGCCGTGCCGAGATCGAATTCCTCCCAGCAGTAGGTGAGGGCGTCCAGGTCGGGGTCGGTGGCCGAGCCGGTGAGCGAGAAGGGCGTGGAGATCGGAATCGTGATTGTCGCTCCCGCGTTGACGATCGGGGCGCTGTTGCCGGTGGACGTCTGGACCGCGCAGCTGTTGCCGCTCCCCGTGATGAAGGCAATGATCTCGTCGAAGCTCTTCGTGTGGAAATAGGGATCGCTGTTCGGCTGCAGGTTCTCGGCGCCGCAGATTCCCGCGTACGCCATGATCGTGCTGCCGCTCCCCGGCTCGTACGCGGCCCCGGCGGAGCGATTCCCGCCGCCGCAATTGCTGGTCGTGCCGTTGAACGTGTGATTCCCGCCGAACTGGTGCCCCATCTCGTGGGCCACGTAGTCGATGTCGAACGCGTCGGTGGTCGGATTGGGTGACCCGGTGAGTCCACGCGCCTTGCTCGGGCCGCAGGGGACGCCCAGCTGGGCCACGCCGCCGCCGCCGGTGCCGAAGAGGTGCCCGATGTCGTAGTTCGCCGTGCCGATGACCGCGTTGATGTTGTTCTGGTTCGCGGTGAGGTCGCCCGACGTGTTGGCGTAGGGGTCGGTCGCCGCGTTCGTGTAGACGATGGCGGTGTTGTCGATCATCACCAGGCGGACGCCTACTTCGTTCTCGTAGACGCCGTCCACGCGATTCATGGTCACGACCATGGAGGCCTGCGCCGAGGCGACCGTGCCGCCGCGTGCGACGGTGTACTCGCCCGTGCCCGCGAGCGCCAGGCGATACGTGCGCAGCGTGGGGCCAGACGCGGCGAGCGGCGCGACGCCCTGGATCTTCCTTCCGGCTCCGCTGGTTCCTTTTTCGCCGGCGGCCTCGGCGCGCGCGGCCTCGGCCTCGAAATCACAGTGGAACGCGGGCGCGCCGGACACGCGGTC
>JBDSFL010000465.1:0-6737 GCA_039919545.1 Thermoanaerobaculia bacterium
GTAGAAAGGGAGATCTTGTCACCGGATGGCACGAACTCCGACGCATTGCGGAGAAGGAGCCGCTGTGGCGGACGCGGTCGGCGAGCTGGTCTCCGAACTCCTCGCTTCCGAATCGTATGCACCTGGCGAGGTCGTCGCAGGGATCTCCCTGCGCTTCAGTCCTGAGCGGACAAATCGAGAGCCCTTCGCCCCGAAGCGAGCATCGAGTCGAAGCGGGCTTCGAGCCCCGCATTCGTTCCTCGAACCCCGGCGATCACGAGCTCGGCCCAGTTCAGGTAGTCCAGCCGGCGCTGAGACGACCAATCCTTCGGCGGCGACAGGGCGATGTCGTGCAGGTTCGAGATCTTGTCTCCGAGCTTGATGAGCTTCGCTCCAGAGGAGCCTTTCGCCGCATGCTCGATCTGCAAGGTCTTTCGTTCAGCCTTCGGCAGCGATTTGTCGTCGGACACCTCTTCGACGAGGCCGCGGACCTTCGACCCGAACTTCTCTTCTAGTTCGATAGCCGTGGTCTCGGTGTCCTCGATCGTGTCGTGCAGCACGGCGGCACAAAGAACATCGATGTCCGTGATTCCACCGACACTTGCCAGCAGGCTAGCGACTGCAATCGGATGATTGATGTACGGCGAGGCCTCTTCATCCTTTCGGCGTTGCTGGCGATGTTTCTCTGCCGCAAAGAGAACTGCTTCGAGAAGCCGGGCGGAGTCAGTATTCATTCTTCAATCCTACCTCCCGACTCCGCTGCGGACGAGCGCAGGAACCAAATTCGATCTGCGCGAGTCTCCCTGGGTGATGGACATGACAATCTGTTCGGACTGTGCCTGGGGCGCGCCCTCACTCATGAGCCTGCTCGAACTCGTCTGGGAACTCGGACGCCAGGAGATCCTGATCGGGACCACCCTCGCCTTGCTGACACTCGCAAGACGTTGGACCAGACCGGTCGATTCCGTATCGACAATCCTCTCGTAACGTCCCTACGCCGGGGGCGGAATCTTGCGAGCCAAGCACTCATCCAGCAATCGCCAGAGGTCGACCTCGGTGATCTCCAGGTCACTCAGATGCACCATTGCCTCCGCGAATCTGAATGCGACATCGGTTTCGGCCGCCTCGATTCGCCGTTCCAGTCCCGCCAGGACGATTCGTTCCTTGCTGTGAGTCAACCGGACCCGCAGAACATCGGCCAGCGGCGTGTCGAGGGTCAGTGGGATTTCGCTTCTCCATGCATCCTGCTTCACGCAGTTCATCGAGAACGGCCCCACGAAAAGACGGTCGCCACGCACCTCGATGAGAATCGGATTCTCTGGCGGAGGTTCGTTCGCGCTGACGAAGAAGATGGGTGCCGGGACCCGGACCTCTCCGGTCCAGACTCCGGACGCCGCCATGAAGATTGTCACGCCCACCAGCGTGATCGACAGGTCCTCGCCGTCCATCGCCACGATGGCGTCCGCAGTTTCTTCCCGATTCAGGAAACCCTTCACGCGATTCAGGGTCTCGATGAAGTCTGGTCGTTGGACCACGACTCGATGAGTTTCGTCTGGTTCCTCGAGGGCCGTCACGCGCGTCAATCCAGCCTAAACGCGTCCCGATGCAACAATGGCTCTCCAGCTCAACCTAGACAACCGGGCGCCACCAGATTGGCTGTGGAGTTCCGCCCTTCGCCTTGATCGGCTTTCGAAACCGAACCGGATTCCGCAGCACGTACGCCCAGCAGTCGTACCGCTTGTGCCATCGGCAGTCCACGACATCCACGGTTCCCACGAGAACACCGGTCGGAAGTGAGAGGTCACCAGGCCCTAATCGCTTCCATTCTCTTTCGTCTTCGACGGGCTTCAACGACGCGTAGATCCACACGGTCTCCCTGATATTGGTTCGAATTCCCCGATATTCTTCCTTCTTGATGCCGCGAAGAATCTGCTCGACGTAGGGCTGTCTGATGCTGATCGCTCGGATCGGAGTGCTCATTTTTCCTCCTCGACCCACTTGAATTGGTCGGCGCTGAATTCCGATCACGATACGCCGCTCTCGCATTCCGGACGAGAGCACATGAGAGCGAAATAACCATTCGCTGCGCTCGTCTACCTCATCAGACGCCGAGCGCAGCGGCCCGTCGTATCAACGTTTTCGCCTAACTTCAAGGGCTATAGTAGCCGCGTCCCAGGCAGCGCCCTCGAAGGAGCCCGACTGAATGGCGAAGCTCGAAGACCTTCAACCGAACGGTGCGATCAGGGGCATCCTTCCGGATGCCCTCGTCACCGTCGTGGGCACGACCTTCTTCGGTTCCGAGGCTCTCGAGCTTACCTACAAGGATCCCGCCGGTCGCGTTGCGAACACTCTCCTCTACCGCGAAGACGAAGCCCGACTCGAACTCGTCGAGAAGGGGCGACCGTGGAGCTTCGACGGCGACGGAAGCCTCTTCAGGCTTGTCTCCGAAGCGCACAGAATTCGACTTGCGCACCTCTTCGACCCCGTGCTCGCCGTTCATACCTCCCTGGTCGATCCCCTGCCGCACCAGATCACCGCCGTCTACGAGACGATGCTCCCCCGCCAGCCGCTGCGCTTCCTCCTGGCCGACGACCCGGGTGCGGGCAAGACGATCATGGCCGGTCTGCTCATCAAGGAGCTGATCGCGCGCGGCGACCTGCAGAGATGCCTCATCGTTTGCCCCGGCAGCCTCGCGGAGCAGTGGCAGGACGAGCTCTATCGCCGCTTTCACCTTCCCTTCGAGATCCTCACGAACGACAAGGTCGATGCGGCTCGCACGGGGAACTGGTTTCTGGAAACGAACCTCGTCATCGCCAGGCTCGACAAGCTCTCGCGCAACGAAGACGTCCAGCAGAAACTCCAGGCTCCCGACTGTCGCTGGGATCTGGTCGTCTGCGACGAGGCTCACAAGATGTCCGCCACCGTATTTGGTGGCGAAATCAAGTACACAAAGCGCTATCGACTGGGTCAGCTGCTTTCCACGCTCACCCGGCACTTCCTCTTGATGACGGCAACGCCGCACAACGGCAAAGAAGCCGACTTCCAGCTTTTCATGGCCCTGCTCGATGGAGATCGCTTCGAAGGCAGATTCCGGGACGGGGTTCACGTCGCCGACGTTTCCGATCTCCTTCGCCGCATGGTGAAGGAGCATCTCCTCAAGTTCGACGGCACTCCTTTGTTTCCGGAGCGGATCGCCTACACGGTGCCTTACAAGCTTTCGGATTCCGAGGCCAGCTTGTACAAGGCCGTCACCGACTACGTGCGCGAGGAGTTCAATCGCGCGGACGCACTCGAGAACGACAAGCGCGCAGGAACCGTCGGTTTTGCGCTCACCATCCTGCAGCGTCGGCTCGCGTCTTCACCCGAGGCGATCTATCAGTCTCTGCGCCGGCGGCGGGAACGCCTGGAGGGGCGACTCCGGGAGCTGGAGCTGCTCCACCGCTCCGGCCAGGCATCACCATTCATTGCCACGTTCAGGGCGCTCGACGCCGAAGACGTCGAGGATCTCGACGAGGCGCCGGACAACGAAGTGGAGGCGGCTGAGGAAGAGATCCTCGATCAGGCGACGGCCGCCCGCTCGATCTTCGAGCTCAAGGCCGAACTCCAAACCCTGACAGGGCTGGAGAGTCTGGCGCTCGGCGTCCGGCGCAGCGGTACCGACACGAAATGGAAACAGCTCGCGAGTCTCTTGAGCGAGATCTTCACTCCCGCCGTAATCGGTGATCGGGTCGCCGAGCCGGTGGAGCACTGGGGCACGGGTCCGATCCCGCCACCGAAGCCGTCGAGTCACCAGAAGCTCGTCATCTTCACCGAGCACCGCGACACGCTGAACTACCTCGAGAGCCGCATCACCACGCTGCTCGGCCGGAAGGAGTTCGTGGTGTTGATCCACGGCGGCCTTGGCCGAGAAGAACGGATGAAGGCCCAGGAATCCTTCCGGCATGACCCCGAGGTTCGGATCCTGCTGGCCACCGATGCGGCGGGCGAGGGGATCAACCTCCAACGAGCCCATCTGATGGTCAACTACGACCTGCCCTGGAATCCGAACCGACTCGAGCAGCGATTCGGGCGCATCCACCGCATCGGCCAGACCGAGGTGTGTCACCTCTGGAACCTCGTCGCAGAGGAGACGCGCGAAGGGGATGTGTACCGGAAGCTGCTCGAGAAGCTGGAGCAAGCACGACAGGCGCTCGGTGGTCAGGTGTTCGACGTGCTCGGCAAGCTTCAGTTCGAAGGTCGCTCCCTTCGCGATCTGCTCATCGAGGCCATCCGCTATGGCGACCAGCCAGAGGTACTCGCGCGTTTGACCACGGTCATGGAGAACGCACTCGACCGCGGCAAGCTCCAGGATCTCCTCGAAGACCGCGCCCTGGCTCACGACGCCATGGATGCCAGCCGCGTGCAGCGGATCCGTGAAGACATGGAACGCGCGGATGCGCGCCGCCTGCAGCCGCACTACATCGAGTCTTTCTTTCATGAAGCTTTTCAACGCCTCGGCGGCTCGGTCAAGCAGCGTGAGCCGCGTCGCTACGAGCTGACCCACGTACCGGCCCCGGTGCGTAACCGCGACCGGCTGATCGGAACGGGAGAGCCCGTGCTGCCCCGTTACGAGCGAATCGCCTTCGAGAAGTCCCTGATTGCCCCGACGGGTCTGCCCCTGGCCGCCTTCGTGTGTCCCGGTCATCCGCTGCTCGACTCCGTCATCGATCTCACGTTGGAGCGCCACCGCGACCTCTTGAAGCGTGGGGCCGTGCTCGTCGACGAGCGTGACACCGGCACTCGCCCACGCGTGCTCTTCTACCTCGAGCATTCCATCCGTGACGCAGGCGTCACACGCACCGGGGCGCAGCGCGTCATCTCCAAGCAGATGCTTTACGTCGAGCTGGACGCGGACGGTGCCGCCCGCCACCTCCACTACGCGCCCTATCTCGACTATCGGCCTCTGGCTGACGGCGAGCCAGGTGTAGACGCGCTCCTGGCCCGACCGGAATGCACGTGGATCAATCGCGACCTGGAGCAGCAGGCCCAGGGCTACGCCGTGGAGCACATGGTCCCCGAGCACCTCAAGGAGGTGCGCGGGCCCAGGCTGAGCTTGATCGTCAAGACGGAAGCGGCCGTGAAGGAACGGCTCACGAAGGAGATCTCGTACTGGGACCATCGCGCCGAGCAGCTCAAGGCCCAGGAACACGCTGGCAAGCCCAACGCCCGGCTGAATTCCGGCGAGGCGCGCAAGCGGGCCGACCTCCTTCAGGAGAGGCTTCAGAAGCGGCTTGAGGAGCTGAAGCTCGAAGCGCAGGTCTCCCCGTTGCCCCCGGTGGTCCTCGGTGGGCTGCTGGTCATCCCGATCGGCCTTCTCTCGGCGATGGCAGGAAGAGACACGGCTGCTCAGGCCACCCGGGCGATCGACACTCAGGCCAGCGCGGCCCGCGCCCGCGCCGTCATCATGGAGATCGAGCGCGGCCTCGGCTTCGAGCCGACCGATCGCGAATTCGAGCAGCTCGGCTACGACATCGAGAGCCGCGTCCCCGGGACCGGCAAGCTCCGCTTCATCGAGGTCAAGGGCCGTGTCAGCGGCGCCGAGACGATCACCGTCACACGGAACGAGATCCTCTATTCGCTCAACAAGCCGGATGACTTCATCCTCGGCATCGTCGAGTTTCTCGACGCCGACACGCATCGCGCCCGCTACCTCCGCCAGCCGTTCACGCGCGAACCGGACTTCGGCGTCACCAGCGTGAACTATGACTTCGCCGAGCTCCTCATGCGTGCGGAGAGTCCGCGGTGACGATAGCTCCCATTTTCGAAGGGTCACGTCGAGAGACCGGGGGATACTGACGACGATGCCGACCTACACCGACGCGGAACTCGAAACGCTGCTCGCGGACCTGGAATCCGATCTCGTGGAACGGAAAGAGAGCCTCTCTGGCGGCTCACCCGACAAGGTGCGGCAAGCCATCTGCGCCTACGCGAACGACCTCCCCGACCACCGGCGGGCCGGTGTAGTCTTCATCGGCGCCCGTGATGACGGCCGTCCTACTGGGCTTGCAATCACCGATAAGCTTCTGCTCCAGCTCGCCGACACGAAGACGGACGGCAACATCGTGCCGCCACCTACCCTGACCGTGGCAAAGCGACTCCTGGCAGACGCCGAGCTGGCGGTGGTCACGGTCGAACCCTCGGACTCGCCTCCTGTCCGTTTCGACGGTCGCGTCTGGATTCGGATCGGACCTCGACGTGGGCTCGCCTCGGCGCAGGACGAACGCATCCTGAACGAGAAGAGGCGCCACAAGGACCGCCCCTACGACGTGCAGCCAGTGCAAACCGCAACGCTCGACGACCTCGATCTTCGGCTCTTCGAAGGCGTGTATCTCCCGTCCGCTGTTGCACCGGATGTGCTGGCCGCGAACGATCGAACGTCGAAGCAGCGGCTGGCCGCAACCAAGATGGTGGTCTCGATGGACGACCCCACCCCGACGGTGCTCGGGCTCCTCGTCCTCGGGAAGAGCACGCGCGATTTCCTGCCCGGGGCCTACATCCAGTTCCTTCGCATTGTGGGAAGAACGCTCGCCGACCCGATCCAGGACGAGCAGCTCGTTGACGGGCCGGTCCATGAAGTGCTTCGACGGATCGACGAGAAGCTGGCCTCGCACAACCGGACCGCGGTCGATATTGCAGGCGGTGCGTTGGAGCGCCGTGCGCAGCCGTATCCGGCTGCGGCTTTCCAGCAGCTGGTGCGCAATGCCGTCATGCACCGAACG
>JBDSFL010000558.1:0-7504 GCA_039919545.1 Thermoanaerobaculia bacterium
CGCTCCCGACGGCGAGGCGGTCGATCTCTCGATCGTGATTCCGGCCTACGAGGAGGCGGGACGGCTGCCCGCCTCGCTGGAGGCCATCAGCCGCTACCACCGCAGCCTGTCTCGCCCTCTGAGCCTCGAGGTCATCGTGGTGGACGACGGCTCGACGGACGGCACCAGCGCAGCGGCCGAGAACGCGGCTCGAGCGCTGGGCCTCCCCTGCCGCGTGATTTCGCTTGCGCGCAACCAGGGGAAGGGGAGCGCGGTGCGAGCCGGCGTGCTGGGCGCGCGCGGAACGCACGTGCTCGTGTCCGATGCGGACTTCTCCACCCCGATCGCCGAGTGGGAGAAGCTTTGCGCCGCCGGGAGCCCCGTCGCGATCGGTTCGCGCGCCGTCGCGGGCTCCCGCATCACCCAGAAGCAGCCGCTCTTCCGCGTGCTCTCGGGCAGGCTCTTCAACCGCTGCGTGCGCGCCTTCGTGATCTCCGGCATCGCGGACACGCAGTGCGGCTTCAAGCTCTTCACGCGCGCGGCCGCGCGAGACGTCTTCACGCGCACGCGCGTGGACCGCTTCGCCTACGACGTGGAGTCGCTCCTGATCGCCCAGCGTCTCGGCTACGCCATCGCCGAGGTGCCGGTGCTCTGGATCAACTCACCCGATTCGCGCGTTTCCCTCGGCGGCGGCCTCCAGGCGTTCGTCGAGCTCTTGCGCATCCGCAGCCGCGTGGACCGCGCGCTGCGCGCCGAGACGCCGCGAGGCTGAACCCCGGGGATCGCACGCTCGAAAGCTATAATTGAAAATGAGGACCTGACCCCGCTGGTTCGGTCCTTCCCGATCCCAGAGGGGTTCGGGGAGATCGTCTCCCCGAAATCCATCAGCCCGTCTCCCCGAGGTTAATAGAGCGGGAAGCCGGCCGTGAGCTCCTTCACGCGCGCGCGCACCGAAGCCTGCACGGCGGTGTCCGCGGGGGCCGCGAGCACTTCGGCGATCCAGCCGGCGATCACCTTCATCTCCGCGGGTCCCATGCCGCGCGTCGTGACGGCGGGCGTTCCGATCCTCAGACCCGAGGTCACCATCGGCGGGTTCGGATCGAACGGGATCGCGTTCTTGTTCACGGTGATGCCCGCGGCATCGAGCGCCTTCTCGGCCACCTTGCCCGTGAGCGACTTCACGCCGACGTCCACGAGGAACAGGTGGTTGTCCGTCCCACCCGAGACGATGCGGAAGCCGAGGGAGGCCATCTCCTCCGCGAAGACCCGGGCGTTCTCGACGACGGCGGCCTGGTAGGCCGCGAACTGCGGCGTTCCCGCCTCGAGAAAAGCGACGGCCTTGCCGGCGATCACGTGCTCCAGCGGCCCCCCCTGCAATCCGGGAAAGACGGCCTTGTCGATCTCCTTCGCCCATTCCGGGACGCAGAGGACGAGGCCCGCGCGAGGCCCGCGCAGCGTCTTGTGCGTGGTCGTGGTGATGAAGTGGGCGTGTCCGACCGGCGAGGGATGGAGCCCGGCGGCCACGAGGCCGGCGATGTGCGCCATGTCGACCATCAGGAGGGCGCCCACGGAATCGGCCACCTGCCGGAAGCGGGGGAAATCGAGCACGCGCGGATAGGCCGAGGCCCCCGCGATGATGAGCTTGGGCTTCTCCGCCTCGGCCACGCGCTGCAGCTCGTCGTAATCGAGCCGCTCGGTGTCCTTCGTGACGCCGTAGGAGACGACGCGATACAGCTTGCCCGAGAGCGAGAGGGGATGCCCGTGCGTGAGGTGCCCGCCGTGAGCCAGCGACATTCCCAGCAGCGTGTCGCCGGGCTTCAGGGCCGCGATGTAGACCGCGGCGTTGGCCTGTGAACCGGAATGGGGCTGCACGTTGGCGTGCAGCGCGTCGGGATTCTCGGGGCTGAAAAGCTTCTTGGCGCGCGCGATGGCCAGAGACTCGATCACATCCACGTGCTCGCAGCCGCCGTAGTAGCGCTTGCCCGGATACCCCTCGGCGTACTTGTTCGTGAGGATCGACCCGACGGCCTCCAGCACGGCGCGCGAGGTGAAGTTCTCGGAAGCGATCAGCTCGAGGTGGTCGCGCTGCCGCGTGAGCTCCGCGTCGATGGCGGCCGCGACGTCGGGATCCACAGCGGAGAGCTTGCGGTCGAGGAGGCCGGAACCGGAGACGATCGTGCTGCCCGTGATGCTCATTGCGATTACTCCCTGGCGGCGATCGGGCCGCTGACATTTCTTTCGAACGCTAGCCGGGCGCCGCCCCGGGCCGGTGCCGCGGATAGGGCGAGAAGAGCGCATCGTACTCGGCGATGGCGTAGCTGTCGGTCATCCCGGCCAGGTGGTCGGCGACGGTGCGCACGAAGAGCGGCTTGCTCGAATAGTTCGCGGCCACCTCGGCGTCCATGTGCTTCAGCGGAATCTCGCGCAGGTAGGCCACTCCCGCCACATCGCGGTAACGCAGCAGCGCGTAGTCAGGCAGGAGACGCGGGTTGCGGTAGTAGGCGCCGAACAGCGTCCCCACGATGTGCTGGGCCCGGCTGTCGTGCTGGGCCACGACGTGGCTGTGGATGATGTTCTGGTAGATGAATTCCTTCAGCTCGAGGTAGAAGCGCTCGCCCGCCTTGGATGGTGCGACCAGGGAAGCGGGGAGCCTCCGCCGGTGTGCGTAGAAGTCTTCCGAGGTGACGATCTTCTTCGCCGTGAGGAAGCGCTCGATCGTGCCGCGCGAGGCCGTGATGATGTCGGTGACCAGCAGGTGAATCATCCCCCGGATCAGCATCGCCCGCCTGACTGTTCCTTCTCGCAGACCGGCGTACGAATCGCCGAGCGCCTCGATCACCGCGCGCGAGATCGGCAGCGCCACGACCTTCGCCTCGTCCACGAACGCCAGGCCGTCCTCGAGATCGTGCGCCTGCTGCGCCACCTCGTCGGCCCAGCCCACGGCCTGCGACTCGAGGTGACCGCCGGACGAGAGGTTCAGCCCCTCGGCATCCATGTCGGGGAACGGGAAGTCCCGCCGCCAGGTGGTGTGCTTGAGGATCCCTTCGCGGGTGTCGTTCGTGAGATTCAGGCCCGGATGCACGTAGCGCTTTTCGAGCAGGTCCACGACGCGCACGGACTGGTAGTTGTGCTTGAACGCTCCGGCCAGGGCGGCCACCTTCGGTTCGATCGAAACGCTGGGCTCGCCCCCCGTGAGGATGCGATTCAGCGCCTTCTCGCCCGAGTGGCCGAACGGGGTGTGCCCCAGGTCGTGCGCCAGCGCGCAGGCCTCGGCGAGATCCTCGTTCAGCCCGAGAGCGCGCGCGATCGTACGGGCCACCTGCGAGACCTCGAGCGTGTGTGTGAGTCGCGTGCGGTAGTGGTCTCCCTCGAACGGGATGAAGACCTGCGTCTTGTGCTTCAGCCGGCGGAACGCGCGGGCGTGGACGATCCGGTCCCGGTCCCGCTGGTACTCGGTGCGGTAGTCGTAATTCTTCCCCTCCGCGGGGGCGGGATGGAGGCGCGTCGCGCGTGCAGAACGAGACGCATAGGGCGCGAGGCGCCCCTCCTCGAATCCCTCCAGATCGGCCTTCGTGAAGGCGGCGACCGCTGGGGAGGAGAGGGTTTCGCTCATCGCTTTGTACTTCTTTGCACGTCGAACGGTTCAGGCCGGCGCGCGGCCGGGCCATGGGGCTCGGGCGTCGTCCTCGATGCCGCTCAGGATATCTCCGACCAGGATCAGGGAACCGGTGGCGATTATAGGGATCGCGTCGACTCCGAGACGGCCGCCGGCGTCCGGGCCGGAATCTGCGTCGAGCAGCCGCAGTCCGGCCGCGGGGTCGCTGGCCATTTCGAGCGCGGCGCGCCCTAGCCGCTTCGCGAGACCGGCGGCGGTCTCGGCGCGCGGAGAGCGCGGCGTCACGAGGACGATCCGTCGCACGTGGGGAGCGAGCAGCGCGAACATGCCGGGCAGATCCTTGTCCTTGAGCCCGCCGAACAGGAGATCGACGCGGCCGGAGAGCCCGGCCTCGACCAGATAGGCCGCCAGAGCGCGCGCGCCGTCGGTGTTGTGCGCGCCGTCGAGGATCAGCTCGCGCCGGCCGGGCCGGACGATTCTCTGCAGGCGTCCCGGCCAGCGCAGCGCGGCGATCCCCTTCACGAGAACGTCCTGGGTGAGGGGCGCGAGCGAGGCGGCCGCCGCGGCCGCGAGCGCGAGGTTGCGCCGTTGATGGCTTCCGAGCAGCGGTGAGATCCGGTCGAAGCGATCGGTGGCAGACACGTCGATGAGCCGTGCCCCCAGCCGCTCGGCTTCCTGGTGAAGGATCGCGCGCGCATCCCCCGCGGCGGCGGTCAATGCGGGGATGCCCCGCCGGAAGATGCCCGCCTTCTGCCGCGCCACGTCGGCCAGCGTGGGCCCGAGGACGTCGAGGTGATCCTCTCCGACGTTGGTGACGATCGAAAGCTCCGGCGTCAGCACGTTGGTGGCGTCCCAGCTCCCGCCGATGCCCACCTCCACCACGGCGACCGTGACGCGCGCGCGCCGGAAGAGCTCGATCGCAGCGACCGTCAGCGCCTCGAAGTAGGTGGGGGCCCGCGCGCCGGCGGGCGCGATGGCGCCGAGCAGCGCGAGCATCCGGTCGAGCGTGCCCTCGGCCACGTCCTCTTCGTCGATGCGGATACGCTCGGTCACGCGGACGAGATGAGGCGACGTGTAGAGGCCGGCGCGGATGCCCGCGGCCTTCAAGATCGACGCGAGGGCCGCGGCGGTCGAGCCCTTGCCGTTCGTGCCGCCGATGAGGACCGTGCGAAAGGCGCGCTCGGGGTTTCCGAGGGACGCGAGCAGGGCGCGGGTGCGCGTCAGCCCGGGACGGATCTTCTGGGGACCGAGCGCGTCGAGCCAGGCGTGCCCGGCGAGCACCGGGGCCGCTTCCTTTGGCGCGGGTTTCACGCGCCCAGGAGCTTGAGCACGTTCCCGACCGTGGCCTTGAGCTCGGAGCGGGGGACGACGAGGTCGACGAAGCCGTGGTCGAGCAGGAACTCGGAGCGCTGGAAGCCCTCCGGCAGCGTCTGGCGGATCGTCTGCTCGATGACGCGCGGCCCCGCGAACCCGATCAGCGCCTTGGGTTCGGCGATGGTGATGTCGCCCAGCATCGCAAACGACGCGGTGACGCCGCCCGTGGTCGGGTCGGTCAGGATGGCCACGTAGGGGAGGCCGGCATCGGCCAGGCGTGCGAGCGCGGCCGAGACCTTCCCCATTTGCATGAGGGAGAGGATCCCCTCCTGCATGCGCGCACCTCCCGAGGCCGTGACGATGACGAGGGCGATCTTCTCCGCGCGGGCCAGCTCGGCCGACGCGGTGAGCACCTCGCCCACCACCGACCCCATCGAGCCTCCCATGAAGGCGTAATCGAGGACGGCCACCACCGCGGCCTGCCCCTCGATGTCCCCGACGCCGGCGATGATCGCGTCGGGGCGGCCGACCCGGGTCTCGTATTCCTTCAGGCGATCGCGGTAACGCTTGGTGTCGCGGAATTTCAGCGGATCCGACGGGCGCACGTTCTCGAAGCGGGGCTCGTACTGCTCGTCGTCGAACAGGAGGCGCATGCGCTCGGCGGCCGAGAGCCGGAAATGGAAGCCGCATTTGGGGCAGACGCGGAGGTTTCGCTCCACCTCGCGAAGGTAGAGCGTTTCACGGCAGCTGTCGCACTTCAGGAAGAGCCCCTCGCCCAGGGAGGCGGAGGTCTTCGGATCGCGCGGGGGGCGGGGTGTCTTGTCTTTGCGGAACCACATGGAACGAAGGACCGATCTTACGCTGTCGGCCCTCGATGGCCGTGCCGCCCCTCAGAGCTCCGGCGGGTAGCCCAGCCAGACCGCCGGGCGCCCCCCCTCGGCCGTCGTGACCGAGGCGGGAACGCCGAAGAGCTCCGAGAGGAGAGGCCCCGTGAACGTGCGATGAATCGGCCCGCTCGCGAGCACGCCGCCGCCCTTCAGCAGCACGGCCTCGTCGGCGGCGGCGGTGGCCACGTCCAGCTCGTGCGTGGAAAGAACGACCGTGGCGCCCGCGCGAACCCTTCGCCTCAGCGCCTGGATCAGGAGGAGCCGATGGCGCGGATCGAGGTTCGCGGTCGGCTCGTCCAGCAGCAGCAGGTCCGCTTCTCCGGCCAGCACGCGCGCCAGCAGCACGCGCTGGCGCTCGCCGCCGCTCATCTGCCGGATGTCCACGTCACGCAGCCCGGCGGCGTCGAGCTCCTCGAGCGCGGCGGCTGCGGCCCGCCGGTCGGATTCCTCGAAGGTGCCGAAGCGCGTCAGGCGCGGTGTCCTGCCCAGCAAGACGATCTCCATCGCCGTGGCCGGGAAGAAGGGCTCGAATCCCTGAGCGAGGTAGCCGATGCGCAGCGCCCGCGTGCTTCGCGACACGTCGCGCAGCGGTACTCCGTCGAAGAGCGCCCTGCCGCCGCGCGGTTCCAGAATTCCAGCGAGCACCTTGAGGAGCGTGGATTTTCCGGCCCCGTTCTCGCCCAGCAGGACCGCGATCACGCCGGAAGGAATCGTGAGGTCGAGCGCGACGAGCACGTCTCTCTCTCTGCCATATCCCGCCCGGATGCGCTCGAGCGTGACGCGGGCCGGATGGGACGTGGCGGACGTCGAAGTCGTCGAAGTCGTCGAGTTCGTCGAGGTCGCTCCGGCTGTCATCCCCGCCTCCTCAGGAGGAGCAGGAAGCCCGGCGCGCCGATGAGCGCCGTGACGGCTCCCACCGACACCTCGGCCGGCGCGAAGAGCGAACGGGCGACGACATCGGAGAGGACGAGCAGCACGCCTCCGAGGACGAAGGAGACCACGAGCAGCGCGCGATGGCCGCGCACGAGCCTTCGTGCGGCATGCGGCACGAGGAGGCCCACGAACCCGATGATGCCCGCCGAGGAGACGGCGGCGGCGGCCAGCAGCGAGGCAGCCACGTACGCCAGCCGCTTCACGCTCTCCACGGGCACGCCCAGCGTCTGCGCCGTCTCGTCTCCGAGCGTCAGCGCGTCGAAGGAGCGCGCCAGGGGAAGGAGGACGGCCGCTCCCACGAGGGCGTAGAGCCCGAGCGCCGCGACCGCATCCCCCGTCGCCCCCGAGAGGGAGCCCAGCATCCAGAACACGAAGCTGCGCGTGCGGGTGGCGTCGCTGAAGGAAAGGAGAAAGAGGAGCACGGCCGAGGCGAGGGCATTCACCACGACGCCCGACAGGAGCAGGCGCCCCCGGTCGAGCCGCCCGTCGACCGAGGCGCCCAGCCCCACGAGCGCCACGGCCACGAGAGCGCCCGCGAACGCCGCGAGAGGCATCAGGAAGGTTCCGAGCCGTCCGGCGATGAGCGCTCCGGAGACACCTGCCGACAGCGCGACGCCCAGGAGCGTGCCGCACGCCGCTCCGCCCGAGACACCGAGCAGGTACGGATCCGCGAGCGGGTTCTGCAGCAGCGCTTGCAGGGACGCCCCCGAGAGGGCGAGCGCTCCTCCCACCAGCAGCCCGAGCAGCGCGCGGGGCAGCCGGAGCTGCCGGACGA
>JBDSFL010000589.1:0-3144 GCA_039919545.1 Thermoanaerobaculia bacterium
CCTGCGTCGCGCGGCGGCCGTGAACCCTGGCGACAAGTTCGAGCTGCTTTTCAAGAACGTGCTCGAGCGCCTCTTCGTCGACCGCATGGACCAGAACGAGGACATCTTCGTTCGCTTCATGAACGACGTGCCTTTCCAGAAGGTCGTGACTTCCTGGATGGCAGAGGAAGCGTACCGCCGCCTTCGCGCCAACGATGGCTCGCCCCAGAGTGCGGCCCGGCCGAAGCTGAGGCTGGTCAAGGGAGTCGCGAAGGACCGCTACGTGAGGTGCGTGCCGCTCCTGCCGCTCAAAGCAGCGGCGGGCGCGTTCAGCGACCCGCAACACGTCGCCGAGGACGACTTCGAGTGGGTCGAGGTGGACACCGATCGCCAGCTACAACCGGGCATGTTCGTCGCGCAGGTCGTCGGACACTCGATGGAGCCCGGCATCGAAGACGGCGCGTACTGCCTGTTCGCAGCTCCGGTCACGGGTTCTCGGCAAGGACGCACCGTGCTCGTCCAGCTTCGCGATGCCACCGACCCCGAGACGGGGCACCGCTACACGGTGAAGCGCTACGAGAGCCAGAAGGCGCGCGGCGGTGATTCGTGGAGGAACACGAGAATCATTTTGAAGCCCACCAACCCGGAGTTCGCGCCCATCGTGCTCGAGGACGTCGATGAGGGCGCGGTCAAGGTCATCGCGGAGCTCGCCGAGGTTCTCTGCACAGAGCCTCCAGCCGAGTCTTGAGGCGACCCGCTACGACCTGTGCAACGGCGGATCGCGCGTATTCGTCGTCGCTGACCGTTCTGATTCGTCTTTTCTGGAAGTCTACGAGCTGTCCAGGTTGCTCAGGTAGAGCATTCCCAACGATCCAGAAGTTCCAAGCCGGCTCGACAGCGTGGACGTCCGCCAACTCCGTCTTGGGTCGCTCAGCGGAAGATCATGTAACGAGCTACGATTAAACATGTCGCTTCGCGCCCCGACACGGTTCGGGCAGTACGAGATCTCTGCGCCGATCGGTGCCGGCGGCTTGGGCGAAGTCTATCTTGCCATGGACGCGAGACTCGGCCGGGAGGTGGCACTCAAGGTCCTGCCGAAGGCCTTCGCGACCAACCCTGACCGCGTGGCGCGATTCGAGCGCGAGGCCACGCTCCTGGCGTCACTCAACCATCGCAACATTGCCCATATCTACGGCTTCGAGAGCGCGACACAGCCCGATGGCTCGACGGCTCATTTCCTCGCCATGGAGCTCGTGGTCTACGAGATGCTGACAGGCTCGAGGCTCTTCGCGGCCGGCACTTGGAGCGACACGCTCGCCGCGGTCCTCACCACCGCTCCCGATTGGAGCCTTCTGCCAGCGGGGACGCCGCCCTCCGTGAGGAGACTCCTGCACCGCTTCCTCGAAAGGGACGCCAGGCGGCGCCCTGGGTGGATCGGTGGCGCGCGCCTCGAGCTCGACGACTCGATGGACGACGATGCACCCGGCGCGCGCGCCACCACTGAAGTCCCCGCCCGGTGCCGCGGGATGCCCGTGCTTCGGCCTCAGATGCGTTCCGATATTGCAGCCTGACGCGAGAGCGACTGCCCCGTGATGCAGGCGAGTCTCCCACCACCTGTTAACATCAAGTGGGCCTATTGGCGAGAGGTGACGAGCATGAGAACCGCATCGCATCGAACCCACGTTGTCATTCCTCAAGATGTCGTGACCGCCATCGATGCGGTCGTGGGCTCCCGTGGACGGAGCCGCTTCCTCGTGGAGGCGGCGCAACGCGAGCTTCGACGGCTCGCCCAGTCCAAGGCCCTAGATAGAGCGGCCGGCGCCTGGAAGCGCGAGGACCACCCCGAGCTCGGGAAGGGCGCGGCCACCTGGGTGAGAAACCTTCGATCCGAGGGGGAGTGGCGCGTCGGCGAAGTCGCGCGGAAACGCCGGTGAGCACATACCTCGCGGACACGTCGGTCCTTATCGACGTGCTTCGGGGTGTCCCGGACCGGGTGGAGCGACTAAAGGCTCTCGTCGAGGCGGGCCACATCCTCGCCTGTTCCGCCATCACCGTGGCAGAGCTCTTCGCCGGAATGCGGCAGAGAGAGCGCACTGTGACGGTTGGACTGCTCGACAGCCTCGAGCATTTCGACGTCACGCGTCCCATAGCTGAGAAGGCCGGACTCCTGCGCAGGGAGTGGGCGACGAAGGGGCGCACCTTCTCGCTTCCCGATCTCCTCATTGCAGCCACGGCGATCAGCCACGGACTGATCCTCATCACCGACAACGTCAAGGATTTCCCGATGAAAGAGCTCGAGCTTCACGAGTTGGCGGAATAGGCTGAACCTCCAGCGTTATCGATCGCACTCGATTCGGTCTGATTAGTCTTCTCATAACCCAAAAGTCGCAGGTTCAAATCCTGCCCCCGCAAGCAATCTAAATCAAAGGGCGCCAGTCTCTTGTGGACCGACGCCCTTGTCGTTTTTCCGGCTGGCGGTTCCCAAAGCACGCACAGGAGATGATCGAGTGGGCCCGCATCCGCTTCGACGGCACGCGGGGGCCCACCGTCGACGACACCAGGGGCCCCCTGGCCTGGCGTACCCAGGCCTTCGACGGCGGGCTGCGCCCTCCCATCGCGTTCGACGACAACGCGCCCCGCATCTCCGGAAATCCGTTTCTGGGCGGCTTCGACTTCCAGGCCTGGTCGTACGGCTCGGAAGAGTTCAGCCGGATGATCGACTACCTCCTCATCGTGAAGAGCGCGACCGGTGAGGACCTCTTCACCCCGCATGCGAGCTGGTTTCCCCAGATCCTGCGGGCCGAGAAGCACGCGCTCTTCCCGAACCGCTTCCTGATCGACCCCACCGGCGACTGGGGATCCGACGCCCAGGGAGCCTTGATCTCGAAGGGGCTCCCCAAGCGCCTGGCCTTCGTCCTCGCCGGAACCGCGGACGGGCCTGCGGCACAGCACTTCGCCGAGACCGAGATCGCGCAATCGACCATACCCGGCACCGAGGTCTTTCGAACAGAGCGCGGCGGGCGACAAGACAGCGTCACCCGCCGGTGCGCTCCGCTTCACCACAGGCAGCGCGACCGGCTGCTCGGTGACGATCTCCGGGTCCGGCTCGGTCTGCGCCGGAGCGAGCGTGACGCTCGACGCGGGCGCGGGCTTCACGACCTACCT
>JBDSFL010000622.1:0-5668 GCA_039919545.1 Thermoanaerobaculia bacterium
GCCGCCCCGCCCGCCTTCGCCTCCGTCGCATCCAGCGCTTGCACGGCGCCCGTCGATACGGGCGCCTGTCCCTATGTCGCCGGTCCGGCCGTGCTCTTCGATCGCTGCTTCGGCTCGATCCATGCGCCCGGCACCCCCGGAAATCCCACGGGGCTCGGCAATACGGGATGCAACGGGGCGCGCGACGCCAAGAAGCTGCTCGACACCCTGGGCCGCGATGCCAGCAAGGTGAAGCGCGACGCCGAGAAAGACGTGAACGACTTCATGCGCCTGGTGGCCAACGACGCCATCAACAAAGATGCGATCAAGCGATTCAACGAGGCCGCGGCATTTCCGAAGCAGCTGCAGAAAGACATCGACGGGCTGCTGCAGGATCGGGACTGCGGAACCAAGGCCGCGATGGACGAGCTGAAGAGGAACTTCACCAATATCGGGAACGGGCTGGGCACGCTCGGTCTGGCCACGGCGAAGACCACCGAAGCTGTGGGCAAGCTCGGGCCCGCGCTCGGTGAAATTCAGCAGGCCACGGCCGAGACCGCGGTGCTTCTCCAGGAGGTCGCCAACGCTCCCGCCGACGTGAAGCAGAAGGTGGACGCGCTCGGCAAGGCCCTGGCCGACGTGAAGAGGGAGCTGGAGAAGGTTCAGGCGCTCGATGTCGCGGGGCTCGCCGCCGCCGTCGGGACGGTGGCCGGGACCACGGGGCCCTTCATGGCCAGCGCCTCGGCCTGCGCGGCCGGGCTCTCGACGGCCATCACCTCGCTCTCCGCCGGGGGAGGAGCCGCCGCCGGGGGCGCGGCATCTTGCCCGGAGAGCGTCGAAGCGTTCGGCGGCGGCTGCTGGGGCGTGGTCGCCGGAGTGCCGGTCGCGACGATCGGACCCGCGCTCTCGACCGCCCTTTCCAGCGCGGCCTGCACGGCGGCCACCGGGGAAGGGGCCGCCATCGGCACCGCCGCCAGTGCGATCATCGGCTTCTTCGACAAGGTGTCGAACGTGGTCGACTCCCTGGGCAAGAGCGTGGATGCCTTGGGCAAGGCCGCCGCGGCGCTCGAGAGCCTGCCGGGCACGCTCAGCGCGAGCGCGAAGCGGCACGCCGGTTCGATCGCCGCCCACCTCGACAAGGCGGGAGACTCCGTCGATGCGTGCAGCACCATCCTTTCGAACGACGTCTCTCCCAAGCTCGGCCAGCTCGGCTCCGATTTCGTGACCGAGATGGCCAAGGACCTGGGACAGCTGAACAAGTGCTACAACAAGCTCCAGACGCTCGTGGCCAGAATGGGCGGCGGGGCGGTCGAGGCCATGGCCGACTTCGCGTCCGCGTCCCTGTTTCTCGTCGATGGCGGCAAGGCGTTCGACAACATCGCCAAGCAGGTGCCCGGCGCGGTGAGCGCAGCGGGCTCGGCGGCCAACGCGGGCTGGAACGACGTGAACCGTGAGTATGGCGATACGCACCGCGCGCTGCTCGGCGTCGATCCGGGCGTCGTCAACATTCCCGTCGAGGGCGCCAAGCTGGCCGCGCTCGCGACGAATTCCGCGGAGCTGAACCGGCTGGTGAAGGCGATGGCCGACCTGGCGGCGAAGATCGGACAGATTCCCGGGAAGGCGCTCACGGCCGGCAAGGCCGCGTTCCTCGATGTGGAGAACAAGAAGAGGGAAGCCCGTCAGAAGTTCGACAGCGCGCTCGCCAAGGCCCAGAGCGCCAAGACCAAGTTCGAGGCCGCGGCCCGCGCGCCCGCGAAGCAGATCGTGCTCGCGAACATCGCCGTGGCCAAGCTCAAGCTCCCGAGCACGAACCTCAAAGGCCTCAAGGTGAAGCGCGCCGTGATCCGGTAGTTTTCAGGCCCCAAAAAGAATGCGGTCGCCAGAACTCACTGGTTCTGACGACCGCGTCCGACGGCCTGTCGGGAGGCGCGTCGATTCAACGGGTGTCTACCGGTCGTCGCGCTTCTTGTCCTTGTCCTTCTTTTCCCTGTCGTCGTCCTTGTCTTTTTCCTTCTTTTCCTTCTTTTCGTCTTCCTTGGCGGGCGCATTTCCGCGACCCTGCCGTGCCTCCGGAGCCGGACGCGCTTCCTCGCGCTCGGGGCGCGCGGCCGGGCGCTGCTCGACCTCGCGGGCGCGGTCGGGCTGAGGCGCGGGACGCGCGTTCTCACGCGGCTCCACGTCTCGCGGGGTCACCGGCCGGGCCGGGCGGACCTCGGGAGAGCGATCCGTGCGGCCATCAGGGGCGCGTTCGATCGGCACGTCGATAGGACGGCGATCGCGGCGGTCCTCGCGGACGGCGGGCGGCGCGGGAGCCGGAGTGGGCGGGATGCGCGGCTCGATGTCGCGGGGTTGCGGCTGCGCGTCGCGTGGGTGACGCACGGTCTCACCCTCGCCCGGACCGGGCTGCAAGCGGCCGGGGGCCTCGCCGGAACGGCCAGGAGAATCCAGGCGCTCGATCTTGCGATCGGAGCTCCGGTCGCGTCCGCGGTCCTCGGGGACGGGGACGGGCGCCGGCTGCATGGGCTGAGACGGGGGCTGAGACGGGGCGCCGCGGCGGTCGACCCGCTCGGGCGAGGCCGGCACGTTCACGACCGCGCCGGGTGCGATGCGAATGCCATCACGGGTCGGGGTGCCCGTGCGGCCGCCGTTGTCGATGGCGATGGGACGGTCGGGCGTCGCGAGCATCCGTCCGGGGCGAGGCGTGACCGCGCGGACCTCGCGCGTGCCCCCGTCGCTGTCGCGGGGAGCCAGCGTGACGGTGCCGCCGATGACGGGACGGACGGGCGACACGGCGCGTGCGCCGTCACGCGACTCGACGGAGAGGCGAGCGGCCACGGTGGGCGTGAGCGGAGCGCCGTTGTTGCGGCGGATGAACTCTTCCTTGACACCAAACGTCGGAGGCGCCGGCGGGGGCGCCACGCGCGTGACGACCGGACGCTCGAGGAAGCGTTCCGGCGGGCGCGGCGTGGCGACGTGGAAACCGGCGACCGAAACGCGCAGAGAGTCACGCGTGGGAACGATCGAAATGGGGCCTCGCACGACGGGCCCCGCGATGACGCGCGAGATGACGTTGCGGTCGCGGATGGCGCTCGTGTACACGGGCTGCCCCGTGACGAACACGCTGTTGTTCACGACGGTCGCGTAGCTCTGGTTCACGTACCTGACGCTCGAATAAGTCGTCTCGCGTCGCTGCCGGCCCCACCAGGGGACGAACGGATCGCGCGGGCCGAGCGGGAACCAGCCGACCACGCCTCCGCCACCGGTGCCGATGGAAACGGAGATGTGGGGACCGCCGATGAAGGCCACCAGCGCGGGGGCGTAGTTCACTCGGGCGTTGCGGCCCGCGGGAACCCAGTACCAGCGCGAGCGCGTGTTCACCCAGCGGCCGTAGTGGTAGGGGGCCCAGCCCCAGGGCTCGTCCGAGATCCAGGTCCAGCCCCAAGGATCCTGCCAGCCCCAGCGGCCGGCGCGGTACGGCGCCCAGTCGGCGTTCACGGAGGGGCTCCAGCATTTCCCGTAGCTCGGAATGTCTTCCCAGCGGCCGTTGTCGTCGAGGTCCGAGAGGCCCACGATGTCCTCGCTCACGAACTCGGCCGAGCGCACGGCGCGATAGCGCAGCGCGCGCCCATCGACCCAGCGATCCCAGTTGTCGGGGCGCGCGAGGGCGAAGACGTCGTACCGCGGGCGGTCGAGGCCGTCGATGGCCATCTGGTCGCCTGTCGAGAGGGGCACCTCGCCCCCGCCGGCCGATACGAACGCGCGGCCTCGGAAGACGCTGACGCGCGTGCTGCCGTCCTCGTCCACGTCGATTCGGTAGCTTCCTGCCGAATCGATGGTGACAGCGGAGTTCGGCGTGTCGATTTCCAGCGTCTCGTCCTCGCGCAGCCGGCGCACGCGCAGCGAGACCGTGCCCGTGCTGATGGAGTACTGCTGGATGTCGTCTCTGAGGTTCATGGCGGCAAGGTCGGTGTTCGGGGACACGTAGATGGACGTGCCGAGCGCCTGCAGCTCCATGCGCGAATCACGCCCCGTGTACACGCGATCGCCGAGAGTCATGGGGTAGTTCAGCGAGACGCGTTGCCAGGAGTCGGGGTCGTCGCCGCGGTTGAAGGAGACATCGCCCGAGACGTACGCAATTCGTGCGACAGCCTGACGGATCTCGTCTTCGCTGCCGTAGGAATTCTGGGCCCGCAGGCTCGAGGACGAGGCCAGCAGGAGGGCCGAAGCGAACGCCATGAGCGCACCGCTGCGGAGGAACCAAGGTTTATTTTTCATCTTGTCACCTTCCGTGTTCATCAGAATCTGTGTCACGCAATTAACGTACCACCAGGCAGAACGATTGTCTTCAGTCGGTGGAATGCCCCAGATTTCGCATGATCAGCAAGAACGAAGCGACGGCCAGCGCGAGCAGCAGGAGGCCGCTCGAAAGCCTTCCCAGCACGACGTGTCCGATGCCGAAGAGAGCCGAGTACACCAGGACGATGGCCAGGATCCAGTTCACCCACGAGAGAGCGCCGCCCGGGATCGGCTCCACGCCGTGACCCAGCTTCTTCGACACGTGCGACCAGCCGGGGCCTCCGGGGCGGACGCGCTCGTAGAACGCCGCGAGGCGTTCCTCCGGTTCCGGCGCGGTCGAGAACGTGACCGCGAGCCAGACGATCGTGGACACCACGACCGTCACGAGCATCACGAGCGCCTGGATGCGGAACTCCTCCGGGTCGAAGCGCGGGTCGGTGCGGGCGAACGGATTCCGGATCAGGGCGATGGCGCTGACCGACACGACCATCGACGCGATCATCGCGCTGATCTCGCTCCACGCGTTGATGCGCCACCAGTACCAGCGCAGGATGAGCACGAGGCCCGTCCCGCTGCCCAGAGCCAGCAGGAAGCGCCACGCTCCCTCGATCGTGGAGAGATTCATCGTCACGCCGATCGAGGCGACGAAGAGCCCCACGGTGACCCAGCGCGAGACCGCCACGTAGTGCTTCTCGCTCGCGTCCTTTCGCAGGAATCTCTTGTAGACGTCACCGACGAGATAGCTCGCGCCCCAGTTCAGGTGGGTGCCCACGGTGGACATGTAGGCCGCGGCGAAACCCGCCAGCATGAAGCCGCGCCAGCCCGCGGGCATCAGGTCGACCATCGCCTGCACGTAGGCGGCTTCCTTGTCGAGCCTCCCGTTCACCAGCACGCCGTTCGGGTAGAGCAGCACGGTGCACAGGCCGGTGATGATCCACGGCCAGGGGCGCAGCGCGTAGTGGCCGACGTTGAAGAAGAGCGTCGAGAGCACGCCGTCGCGCTCGCTGCGTGCCGAGAAGATGCGCTGGGCCACGTAGCCGCCGCCGCCCGGCTCGGCTCCCGGATACCACGCGGCCCACCACTGCACGCCGAGGAACGTGAAGAGCGCCAGAGGCGGCATCCACACGGAGCCCGACGGTGGGAGCACGGAGAGCGCCGTGTCGAGCGTCCCGAAATGGGCGGTGAGCCCGCGCTTCAGCGCATCCATGCCCCCCACCTTGCGGACCGCGAAGACCGCCAGCACGATCACGGCGGTCATCTTCACGACGAGCTGAACGAGGTCGGTCCAGAGCACGGCCCACATGCCGGCCGCCGCGGAGTAGCCCACGGTGATCACGAAGCAGACGCCCACGGCCCACACGGGAGAGATGCCCAGGGAGATCTGGAGAATCTT
>JBDSFL010000653.1:0-4092 GCA_039919545.1 Thermoanaerobaculia bacterium
AGGTAGGCGGCTCTCAGTGCTTCTTCGTGCACGTCGGGGAATTCGTTGACATTGGGGCCTCCTGAGGTCTTCTCGGATGGAGGATCACCAGCCCACTCGACATGCCCGGCTCGAGTGGCTTCGACGGTGCGCGTTGATGGAGGTTCCTTCAACCCTCCGGCATCATGGCCGGACCTCTGGTCGGGAATCGGACGGGATCGATTGAGAGACATAGGGTGTGACACCTGCGAGGGTAGCCGAGCGGAGATACCACTTCAAGCACATATTTTTCAGCATCATTGTGCGCCTATTGGAGCGAGTCGGGCAGCTATCTCTTTGTTCGCTCTGAAGGTCGTGAGTCCCGCCTCGACGCAACAACGCGCCTCGGCGTGCCGTCCCGCGCGCTGGAGCACCGATGCGAGCAGCACCGTCGCCTAGCCCGCCGCCTCTGGGCTTGGGGGAGACCGGCCTTCGGCACGCCGTCGAGCACCTCGCGCAGCGGCTTTTCCGATTCCGCTAGCACCCGAGCGCGGCCTCCGTCTCCGCGAGCCCGCTCAAGTTCTTCAGCACTTGGAGGTTCGGCCCGGAATAGGCGGTTCGGTCACGCTTCACCGCCTCGGACAGGGGCCGCTCGGAATCGCGCGCGATCGCGCCGGAGGTTTCCGATGTGCGCGAGCAGGGCCGCGACGTCCGGGTGGTCCTCTCCCGAGAGCTTCCGCGTCGCAGCAGCCGGACGCGAAACTGGGCTTTCCGTGCACGCGAGCTGGCCCTAAAGCAATCGAGAGGCTCCGAAATGCACAAGGCCACGGAACTGCCACGCTGGCTTGGTACAAGGAGGAACGCTGCGTGGAGCTGTCGACGATGAAACATGACTGATCGCTGCTCACCGTGGAGCAAGGGAAGCAGGTGAGGTGGAAAGTCGTGCGTGAGACAGCGTGCTTCAATCGCAAGCGCTGACTCGAGGCGTCCTGCTGGGATCTGGGCAAGGGGTGAATGATGTGTCGGGTGAACGCCTCGCGCGGAACGTTGCGAGTGCTCCAAGGACACCGGGAAGCGTCGTAGTCTGACCGGTGAGGTGCGTCCAGTTTTCCGCCACGACGTACTCGATCTCAGGAATCACACTGCTATCTCTGGTGCGATGTGGAGGGAGTGACGAAGGCGCTGGACGCCGTCACGGATCACGTCTTGGGGTACGTGCACGTGGTGAAGGAGGTACGTGGCGGGGGGGTCCGTTGCTTTGTGCGTGAGGTCGTTTCGGAGATCGACCAGGGAATTACCAAACGAGTTCTGACCCGGAATGAGGTTCGCGAGTGGGCCGATACTCGCCACGAGTTCCTTGACGCGCTTTCGTAAACTGTATTCGTTAGCGTACTGAAGCGTTGTCTTCAGGCGGCTTCGCAGATCCGCTGGAAGGTCACCTGGGAAGCCGGCGATGATGCGCTCCCGGTGTCCGCCGGTATCGTTCCAAGTCGATGCGAGTTCGTAGAGCGCATCACCGAGGGAGCGGTGTAAGCCTTCGAGTGCTTGGCTGAGCGCGAGAAACGAAAACGTGGGCGTATCGGTACCATGCTCGAGTGTGCCGGCGAAGAGTTCGATCGTTGGACGCGTGCGACGGTAGAGCTCGTACCACGCGGCCAAGGTACCGGGGAGATCGGTACGAAGGTGAGGGAGGCGTACGAGCATGCGATCCCATCGAACCGACGTCGGTGCGGTTGGCCGATTGGGTACCCTTGGAGGTAGTCCTGCGTCGTCCCGCTCTTGAACCGGCGGTACGGAAAGGTGAAGAGCGCGTCATACCCGCCTGCGCCGTGCCTGCGGGATCGAGCGTGAGGACGTCGAGGTGCTTTTAAGGTGCCGCGCTTCGACGAACGCTGCCTTGAAGAGGTAGTGCACGTACGCGTCCGTGATCGGGAGCGAGTACCCGATGATGCAGATCTGCGTGGCTTCGCGAAGGAGGTCATACGCGACCTGCCACGCGCTCTTGATGTCGGGGTGGAGCGCTTTGTTCCAGGTCGGCGGGACGATGCTCTTGTCGTGAACGCTTCCGTGGAGCTTGACAAGGCATGGATCGTTGTCCCGACCGGCCGGGCCCGTGCGCCTGAAGCCGAAGGAGGTGCCGTTGGTGGCGTTGATCGCGTCCGCGACGTCCTCAAGGACCGTGTCGTAGTTGAGTGTGATGACAGCGTACCGAACGGGATCCGCTCGATGGGACCAGGAGAGCCGTCTCGGAGCTATTGGCACAACCCGTGATTCGTACAGGCCCCCGGCGTTCGTGTTCGACACACCCTTGGAAGCAGCACTGTATTTCACGGCGTTCATCGGACGCGTCGACGAGATCCGCACCGAGCGCAGTGCTGCAGCAGCTGAACACTCAGCCTCGTCGACACCAGACGGCTAAACGATGGACTAGCTGCGCAAGTCGGCTGCAGTGCCTCGATGGAAAGCCCTTGCGCAGTGCGCAGCCCGCCGCCATCCCACGATCCGCACGCGCCCTCAGCTTTGCTTTGCGAAGACGCCGGTTTCGATGAGACTGCGCGCGAACGCTGCCGCGGTCTCACAGGCGTACGCAGTCCATCGCTCGTCGCGCTTCGCGCCGACGATGTCGCTGATCCCACGAATCGCCAAGTAGGGGACCCGTTTGTTATGGCAGAAGACGTAGACGCCGGCTGATTCCATCTCAACCACCATGATGCCCTTGAGGACGCTGGTCCACTGGGTGAGGAGGTCCGGATCCTTCACGAGGCGGTCGCTGGACGCGATGCGTTCCGCCCGCACGATGGGGCTGCTACGCCCGGACGCGCGATGGTGGGTAAAGGCCTCGTCGAGCAGCTCGTTCCACGCGGCGTTCTCAGTCGTGCACGTCACATCGAGCTGGGGACGGGCAGCATGAAGAGTGCCCGTCCAGTCCTTCATGCGGGGGATCAGAGCCTGCAGATGGCTGACGACCCGCGCCGCTTCCGGGTCGAGTGGACCGCCCAGCGCGCTGAACCGCGACGTTCCGTCTGATCCGGTGTCCTCGAGCGTGAGGTCATGCACGAAGCTGGAGATTACGACGTCTCCGAGCGTGAGGTCGGATGTCGGACGTCCGCCGCCAATGCCGACCACCACCACGAAGGCGGGCGAGAGGTCTTCGAGCAGATCGGATGCCGCCATCTGCGCGTGGGCGTTCCCTTGCTGCACGCAGCGGGTGATTGCGACACGCGTGCTCCCATGTGCGGTCTGGAGTTCCGCCACTTCGTAATTCCGACGGGCGCCGCGAACTTGCGTTGTCGGTGCGAACTGCCGGAGGACTGCAGCAAACTCTTCTTCTTTGATCGTGATGATCCCCACGTCCGTCCGAACAGCCGGCAGCGCGACGGCACTCCGACGCCGACCAGTCGTACGGGGCGCGCCCTGGGTCACGAGCGCTGCCAGGCGGAACAAGGACCGCTCTGCCGGGCCATCGCCTCGCACCAGGCACGCGGTGCGCAGCGTCCGATCGGCGGGCCGGTCGCACCCGGGGACTCCCTTCCCTGCGAGCGCCGCCAATAGTTCCAGCGGCAGGTTCTCGCGTGGCACTTCATCGCACGCGAGCGCCGCCGCGGCGTGAAGCAGGGCGACGCGCCAGGCTTCGACCTCGCCCGTCGCTGCTCGCTCCGCCAACTTACGAATCCAGGCCGCCGCATCGCTGTCGCCCAAGTGGTGGATGCCGATCGCGACGGCCAGGATCGCCAGAGGATCGGATTCGAAGCCGCCGGGGTTGTGCGGTGCGAAAAACGTACGCGACCGAAGGGCCGCGAGTCCCTCTTCGAACGGACGCGGACCGGTCTGCCCCGCGGCCTCGAGCACACCCGCGAGCGCCACATCGCGTGTGAGCCACAAGCCCGAATCCGGCTGTGGATGCCCGCCCGCAATGCCAGTCACGCCGAGCCACGTCGCCAGACCCGCAACGAGAGGATCCACGTCGGCCAGTTGTTTCCGAAGTGCGTCGCAGGCGCGTGCGGTCGCCGCGGCCGTCAGAGAAACCACCGGCTCCGTCCGACGGGTCCTAGGATCGTCTCGGGCGTCCAGCCTGACACGTCCCGTAGCAGGAGGAGGTTCCGGGCGACCTCATCGGAGTAGACCACGCTGATC
>JBDSFL010000662.1:0-5287 GCA_039919545.1 Thermoanaerobaculia bacterium
CCCACGGAATACCAGTCGCTCGCTTCGGACATGGGCTGACCCGAAGCCTGCTCGGGAGACATGAAGGCCGGCGTGCCCGAGACCTGAAGCGTCTCGCGCTGATCGTTGCGCACGAGCTCGGTGACCATGCCGAAGTCGAGCAGCTTCACCTGCCCCTCGGGGCTGACCAGGATGTTCGACGGCTTGATGTCGTGGTGGAGCTTCCCCGCCTGATGCAGCGCCAGCAGCCCCTGGCCGAGCTGCAGGAGGGCCCAGCGGATGCGCTCGATGCGCGCGCTGGCGCGGCCGCCCCTCACGTACTCGAGCACGTTGCTGCCCCGCACGAGCTCCATCGTGAAGAACCACTGCCCCTCGGCCGAGATCAGCTCGTAGAGGCCCACCAGGCTGGGATGGGTGATGTCGGCCAGGGAGCGGAACTCCTTCTTGAAGCGAAACAGCGTCTCGCCCTCGGCCTCGTGGAGCATCTTGATGGCCACGAAGCAGTCGCGCTCGCGGTCATAGGCCTCGTAGACGATCCCGAAAGCGCCCGCCCCCAGGCAACGCTGGAGCTGAAAGCGGTCCGTTCCCTTGAATCGGGCGAGATCGTCCTGATCCATCTCCCCATCCCACAGAAGTATCCGGGCGATTCTGACAGGGAGACCCGGGCGGTACCATTCCGCCCACCATGCTCGAGCTCGTCAACGTGGAGAAGTCGTACGAGGGGAAGGCCCGGGTCTGGGCCCTGCGGGGCATCACGCTGACCATCGCGCGCGGGGAGATGACGGCCATCATGGGTCCGTCGGGCTCCGGAAAATCGACGCTCCTTCACCTGCTGGGAGGTCTCGACGTCCCCACCGCGGGCTCGATCGTGGTGGATGGCTCGGACCTCGCCCTGCAGAGCGAGGAGCAGCGATCGCTCTTCCGGAGGACGCATGTCTCGTACGTTTTCCAGGCCTATCACCTGATGCCGACGCTGTCCGCGGCCCAGAACGTGGCCCTGCCCCTGCATCTCGCGGGACGTCCGCGCGCGGCGATCGACGCCCGCGTCGCCGAGACGCTCGCCGAGGTAGGCCTTTCCGAGCGCGCCACGCACCTGCCGGACGAGCTCTCGGGGGGAGAGCGGCAGCGCGTGGCCATCGCGCGCGCCCTCGTCACCGATGCGCCGCTGCTCCTGGCCGACGAGCCGACCGGAAATCTCGACTCCGAGCGCGGGGAGGAGATCCTCGCGCTCCTGCGAGCCATTCACCGCAGGCGCGGCACCACGATCGTGATGGTGACGCACGATCCCGCGGCCGCGGCCACCTGCGAGCGCCTGATCCGTCTGCGGGACGGGCGCCTCGAGGACGATCGGCCGGTGGCCGCGCGGGCGCCGCGAGCCGCCGGGTGAAGTTTCTCCTCCGCACGCTGTCCCTCTCGTACGCGACGCGGAACAAGGCCAAGACCGTCCTCACGCTCCTCGGCGTCATCGTGGGGGTCGCCACGTTCAGCGCGATTCGCGGCGCGCAGGGGACGCTGGCCGCCGGTATCCGCGGCACGGTGGACCGCATGGCCGGCCGCGCGCAGCTGCAGATCACCGCGGAAGGGGGCGTGCCCGAAGAAGCGGCCGAGACGATCCGCGAGCTGAAGGGGATCCGCGCGCAGTCGCCGCTCATCGAGCAGATCGTGGTGCCCGAGCGGGGCGAGCTGGGGAGCCTCCTCGTCCTCGGGGTCGATCTGCTGGGCGACCGCGAGATGCGCGACTACGGATTCGAGGGAGAGGACGCGGATCTCGACGACCCGCTCCTCTTTCTGGCTCAGCCCGACTCCATCGCGCTCGCCAAGCCATTCGCCGACCGGGCCGGCCTGAAGACGGGCGACACGCTCGTGGTGCGTGCGCCCCTGGGGTTGAAGCGTCTCGTGGTGCGCGGGCTGCTGCAGCCGAAGGGATTCACCGAGTCGTTCGGCGGAAACCTCATCGTGATGGACGTCTACGCCGCGCAGACGCTCTTCGGGCGCGGGCGCCGCTTCGACCGGCTCGAGGTGCGCCTCGAGCCGGAGACTTCGCTCTCGCAGGGGACCGGCGTGCTGCAGCGTGCGCTCGGGCCGGCGTTCCGCGTGGAGACGCCCGAACGCCGCGGCGCGCAGATGGAGCAGCTCATCGCCACGTTCGTGGCGGGCTTCAACATCTCGAGCGGCTTCGCGCTCTGCATCGGAACTTTCCTCATCTTCAACGCGTTCACCGTGGCCGTGAACCGGAGGCGCCGCGACATCGGCACGCTGCGGGCTCTCGGTGCCACGCCGCGGCAGGTGCAGGGTCTCTTCCTTTTGGAGGCCGCGGTGCTCGGCACGCTCGGCGGCATCCTCGGGCTCCTGGCCGGCTCGTCGCTGGCCCAGGGTTTCCTGAAGATGATGGGTCAGACGGCGGAGCAGATCTACGGCATCTCCGATGCCTCCACCGCGCACGTCACGGCCGCGCTCGCGGTCCAGTCGATCCTGCTCGGCATCGTCGCCTCGCTCGTGGGGGCCTTCGGTCCGGCCCGCACCGCGTCGCGCATCTCACCCACGGAGGCCTTCGCGAAGGGGACGTTCCAGGCGCGCCCTGCCGGGTCCCAGCGAATGCGGCTGGCGCTCGGCTTCGGGCTGCTCCTCGTGGCGGTCGCGGTGGCGCTGGCCAAGCCGGTGGGCGGAAACGCGCTGCTGCTGCTCGTGGCAGCGGCGGGAATCCCGGCGGTCGTCCTTCTCGCGGGCCCGCTCGCGCGCCTGCTCCTCACGCGGGCCACGCCGCTGATGGCGCATCTCTCGCCCGTGGCCGGTCGGCTCTCGGCGGACGCCCTGCTCTCGAATCCGCGTCGCACGTCCGGCACCGTCACGGCGATGACGCTCTCGCTCGCCTTCGTGCTGGGGCTCGGCGGCTACATGGATTCCACCAAGGCCACGATGCTGCGCTGGATGGACGACATCCTCACGTCCGACCTCTACGTTCGCGCGTCGACGAACTTCACGCGTCCGGATTTCCGTTTTCCGGGCGCTCTACGCGAGGAGCTGGCGGCGGTGCCGGGCGTCCGTTCGGTCGAGAGCTACCGCGCGGCGCGCCTGTCGTACCGGGGCGACCAGGTGCTCCTGATGACGATCGAGGTGGATCCGATGATGGACCGCACGCGGCACGAGTACCTCGCGGGGAACGACGCGGCCATGCGCCGTGGCCTCGTGCACGAAGGGCGCTGTGCCGTGTCGGACAATTTCTACCGGCGATTCCATCTCGGCGTGGGCGACGTGGTCGAGCTGCCGTCGCCGTCAGGGATGGTGCGATTCCCGATCGCCGTGGTGTTCCGCGATTTCTCCTCCGACCGCGGCTCCATCTTCATCGACCGCGCGCTCTTCCTCACGCACTGGAAGGACGACCGCGTTGACACGTTCGACGTGAACCTGAAGAAGGACGCCGATCCCGGCCGGGTGCGCGACGAGATCAGGCGCCGGCTGGCGGGACGCATGCCCGCGCTCGTGTCGACGCGCCGCGAGTTCTCGACCGAGATCGGCAAGGCCATCGACGCCTTCTACGCGCTGGTGAGGATCACCGTCTTCCTGGCGCTCGGCGTCGCGTTTCTGGGAATCGTCACGTCGCTCCTGATCTCGGTGGCCGAGCGGACGCGCGAGATCGGCATCCTGAAATCGCTCGGGGCGCTGGGCTACCAGATCCGGCGCAGCGTCGTCTACGAGGCGGTGGCGCTGGCGCTCGTGGGGCTCCTGCTCGCCCTGCCGGTCGGGAATCTGATCGCGCACTTCATGGAGACGACCGTCGCAGAGATCTTCGCCGGCTGGCGGATGCCGCACCGTTATCCCTTCGCCATCCTCGCGGAGCTGGCCGTGGCGCTGCCGATCGTGTCGGCGCTCGCCGCGTGGATCCCCTCGCGCCTCGCCGCCGCCGTGCGCGTGACCGAAGCCCTCGAATCCGAGTGATGGAGCGCCCATGAATCGACTTTTCGCCTCTCGCATCCTGGCCGCTGCGCTCCTGCTCTCGTGCGCGCGCCCGCTCGCCGCCGGCGGCGAGGCCGAGGCTCGGAAGCTGCTGCTCGACGCCGAGACGCGCCACCGCACGAAGAGCCAGGAATATGCGGGCGAGCTCTCGGTCGTCTCGAAGGACGGGAAGGTGAGAAAGAAGGGCTGGAAGAGCTGGCGCGAGGGCTATGCCGGCGACGCGCGGCAGCTGATCCGCTTCGTCGACCCGCCCGAAGTTCGCGGCGTCGGTTTCCTCTCGCTTTCGCACACGGGAAAGAACGCGGATCAGTGGCTCTACCTCCCCTCGATGAAGCGCGAGCGGCGCATCGCCTCGCAGGATCGCGACGCCTCCTTCGTCGGCACCGACTTCAACTACGAGGACATGGAGGAGTTCGACCAGGCGCGCTACGACGTGTCGCTCCTGTCGGACGAGACGCTCGAAGGCCAGCCCTGCACGATGATCGAGGCGACGCCGCGCGAGCGCTCGATCTACGAACGCAAGAAGCTGGCGCTACGCAAGGACCTGCTCCTGCTCGTCCGAGTGGAGTCGTTCCGCAAGGGAGAGCAGGAGCCCGCCAAGCGGCTCGTCCTCTCGGACGTGCACCAGGTGGATGCGCACTGGGTGGCGCGGAAGCTCGAGATGCACGACCTGAAGAAGGGGAGCCGGACGACGGTGCTCCTGAAGGAGCTCGCGTTCGACCGGGCGCAGCCCGCCGATCGCTTCACGCTCCAGAATCTCGATCGCGAGGAGTAGCTCTTGCGGCGTGGCGCACTGCTGCTGCTCGCGCTCGCGGCGACCCTCATCGCTTGCCCGACAGGTGCGCAGAAGCTCACGGGTTTCGCCGAGGTGCGGGGATTCGGCTACGACAGCCGCGTGACCGAGCGCGAGCCCTGGGTGCTGGGCTGGGCGCGTCTCTTCGTGAAGGAGGAAGCGTCGCTCGGCTCGCTGCGGCTCGTGGCCTCGCTGCGCGCCGAGACGTTCAGCTCGGCGGAGCAGGGGCCTCTCGCGTTCGATCCCGCCGACCGCAACGTGCGCCGCTCGCCCCTCTCTCTGCGCGAGCTGTGGGTTCGCATCCCCGTCGACCAAGCGCTCGACCTCCAGCTCGGCCGCTTCGAGCTGGGCTGGGGAAAGACCGACGGCTATTCCCCCGCGGACGCTTTCCTGCCGCGCGACGGAACCGACCCGTACGCCGACGAGAAGATCCCGCTCTGGGGCGCGCGCCTGCAGGGGCAGCGCGGCGCTTGGCGCTTCGAGCTGCTCGGCACGGTGACGACCACTCCCTGGCGCCTGCCGGTGCTGGAGGGACGCAACGCCCCCATCGCGGTTCCCGCG
>JBDSFL010000669.1:0-7454 GCA_039919545.1 Thermoanaerobaculia bacterium
CCTTCCTGCTGATGGGCTTCTCGATGGGGGGCTACGTCCTGTTCGAGCTCCTGCGCCGCCATGGCGCGCGCTTGAGAGAGCGGATCGCGGGGCTGGTGCTGTGCGACACGAAGATCACCGCCGACGATGACGCGGGGAAAGCCAAGCGGGCCGAAGCCATCGGCGCGATCCGTGCGCGCGGGATCGAGGCCGCGGTCGAGGCGATGCTGCCCAAGCTCCTGTCTCGCGCCTCTCAGGGCACGGATCGTGAGGCCGCGGTGCGCGCGATGATCCGGGAGACTCCGCCGGCCACCGCCTGTGCGGACCTGGCCGGGATGGCCGCTCGTGTCGACGGGTTCGACGCGCTGGGCGCTTTCTCCGCACCGGTGCTCTTGATGGTGGGCGAGCAGGACGTGGTCACACCTGCGAGCGACACGGAAGCGATGGCCGAGGCCGCCACGAGCTCGCCGTTCGTTCGACTCCTTACGGTGCCCGGCGCGGGACACCTCCTGCCGTACGAGAAACCCCAAGACGCGGCCGAGGCGATCAGGCTGCTGATCCGGCGCGTGCAAGCGAAGTAGCGGGGCTCGTTCGACGGAGACGCCTTCGTTCGGAACGTTTCCGGCTCCGGTCGGCTATTCTTCGATCAATGGCAGCGCGGAATCGCGCGGCGGGACAGGTTCCTTCCGCATCAGCCCGTCCCGACGAGGGGCTCGGCCCTCTCCTCGTTCCGCTGGGCGTGCTGGCCGCCTTGATGCTGCCCTACTTCGTTTTCTCGCTCGCCTCGGACGATTCGATGCGGGAGGTGAAGCTCTTCGCACAGGCGCTCGGCGGCGCGTGCGTGCTGTTCGGCCTCGCGGTGCAGGGGCGCGAGAACATGGCGCTTCAGCCGACGCGCCCTCGGCTGGCGACAGTCGCCGCGGGAGCGCTCGCGGCCGCGCTCGTTCTGACGCTCGTTTCCGGGATCCTGAACGGGGGACATGCCGATCCGCTCGCGGTGCTTGCGGTGCTCGCGCCTCTCGCGCTCGTGAGCGGAGGAACGTCCCGCATCGGAGCCGCGGCTTCCGGTCGCATCTTCCTGGCCCTGAGCCTGGCCGGTGTCGTCACCGGACTCCTCGCCGTGGGCCAGCGATTCGCCGGCCTTCCCCGGCTCCCTCTCCAGGTTCCGGAGCCGCGTTTCCTCACGACGGCGCTGCTCGGGAATCCGGGCGACGTGGCCGCGGCGCTCGTGTTCCCGGCGATCCTGCTCTGGGCGAGCGCACTCTCGCGGAATGCGCCCCGGCCCGTGCGCATCCTGTCGTTCCTGGGGCTCGGGATCGTGCTCCTCGGGCTGGGCGCGGCGGAATCCGTCATGCCGATCCTCGCCGTGCTGGTGGGCATGCTGGTGCACGTCCTGTTCGACTTCCGCCGCCGCGTTCTCCCCTTTGCCGCCGGATTGACGCTCGCGGCCCTCGCCATTTTCTCGACCGGAGCCGGCAACAGGATCCTCACGAAGCTGCGTGAGCTCAGGTCGGGGCAGATCAACCGGGTCGTCACTCAGCGCGACATCGGGATCGAGGCCGCCCGGGAGATGATCCGCATACGCCCGTTCTTCGGCGTGGGACCCGGCTGTTTTTCCAATGCGTTCGTTCCCGCCCGGCTGCTCGCCGAGACGCGGGTTCGCCGGCGCATGGTCCATTTCTCCGAATCCTCGCATTTCGAGAACGCGCATTGCGAGCCGTTCACTCTCGCGGCGGAATGCGGCCTGCCCGCGGCTTCGTTCGGGCTCGTGGCATTGGGAGCCCTTCTCGCGGGGCTCATCGGAAGGCGCAGGCAGGCGGGGACGCTCCCTGGCGCTCCGGAGAGCGGAGTGCTCTTCGCGCTGCTCATCGCTTTCGCCGTGCTGGGTGTCGCGAGCTTCCCCCTGCGCCTCCCCGTCACCTCCGGCCCCGCCGCCTACGTCGCCGGTCTGGCCTGGAGCTCTCTCTCGACGCCGCGCCAATCAGGAGGAGATCCTCGGGCAAGGCACCGCCGGCTCGGCCTGTTCTTGGCCGCCGCCTCGCTCGCGGCCCTGGCGTCGGTGCGGCTGATGGCCGCGATGTGGCAAGCGGAAGGAGAAGAAAAGCTTCTCGAGTTCGGAGGAACGGCCGGCCCCGCGCGCCTGGCGATGATGCCGGAAGCGAAGGCGAGCCTCCGTCGATCGCTGTTCCTGCGCCCCCGAAAAGCGGCGACGTGGCTCGCCCTCGGGTCTGTCCTGCGCCTCGATCAGGATTCGGGGGGGGCCTGGGATTCCATGTTGCGGTCGCATGCTCTCGAGGAACGGGGCGAGACCGACCTGAACCTGGGGCGTGTCGCCCTGGAACGGGGAGACGCCCCGACCGCCTTCGGCTTCTTCGTGCGGGCGGTCTGGATCTTCCCGCGCCTCCTGGACTCGCTTCCAGACGAGGCGCTGCCGTCCTCGGTGGAAGCAGACGTGCGCGAAGCCGAACGGGGCCTCACCGCCGGGGGATTGGCTCCCCCGCTGCCCGCACCGGTCGCGGCGCGGAGCTTCCTGCTGTCACCCCAGGATCGTTTCTTCTCGATCTTCTGAGCTCAGGTTCCGCTTCCTTTCAGGATCGTCGCCACCGTGCGCACCAAGATGAAAAGGTCCAGCAGCGGGTTCCAGTGAAACAGGTAGCCGAGGTCGTACCGCAGCTTCACGTCCGGCTTGGTCGCGTACACACCCATCACCTGCGCGAGCCCGGTGAGCCCCGGCTTCAGGAGATGTCTCAGCCGGTAGGCGGGCACGTCCCGAACGAACGACGAGACGAACTCGGGTCGTTCGGGGCGGGGACCGATGAGGCTCATGGAGCCTCCGACGATGTGGAGCAGCTGCGGCAGCTCGTCGAGCCGCGTCTTGCGGAGCAGCTTTCCGATCCGTGTCAGACGCCCGTCGTTCTTGTCGGCGAGAGTCGGCCCGAGGCCGTCTTCCGCGTTGTCGTTCATGGTCCTGATCTTCCAGAGCACGAACTCCTTTCCGTCGCGCCCGACCCGGCGCTGGCGGATCCACGGTTCTCCCGGGCTCTCCAGCGCAACCGCGACGCTCGCCGCGATGAGCACCGGCAAGGAAAGCACCAGGAGCCCGCTGCCGAGGAGGAGGTCCATCGTGCGCCGGTAGGCGAACGCCAGCCCGCTCGCGCCCCTCGTCGCCACCGGCGTGAGGGGAAGATCGCCGAGGCTCTTGGTCACCACGCGGGAGGCCACGATGTCGGCCAGGCCCGGGAGGATCCAGAGGTCGAAATCGTGCTTGAGGCTGCGCTCCAGGAGGGTGATCAGCGTTTGGCGGTCTTCGGGGAGCTCGGAGGCGAACACCACGTCGAGCGCTCCCTCCGGGACCGGCGCGAACGCATGGTCGGAAGCGCTCGAGCCCGACCGGAATTCGCTGAGATCCTGTTTCCACGCAAGGAGCGAGTGTCCCGTGATCTCGCCCGCCTCGAGCGCCAGCACCGCGCGGCGCGCATCCTCGCCGAAGCCCAGCACCAGCACCGGCCTGACGCCGATCGGCATGTAGTGCTCGGCGACGTTTCGCCACGACCCCAGCAGCAGGTAGAGGAGCGGGATCAGGAAGAGCAGGACGCTGCGGGGAACCGCCCTGCCGAACGCGAAGTAGAAGACGACGAGGAGCGCTGCGGTCACCAGCGAAGCGACGAGCAGGCCGCCCCGCTCCTTCACGGACGCGGCGGGTTCGTCGTACGTGCCAACGATGTAGAGCGAGATCAGGGCGGCTCCCGCGACCGCCAGGAGCCAGGGAAAGAGCTCGAGCGAAGCGTTCTCGACGGGCAGCCGGCCGATGGTGCCGGGCATCTTGATCAGCCGTCTCAGCCAGACCGTGGCGGAGAACGAGAGGACGGCGATCAGCGCGTCTCCCACCATCATGATGAAGACGCGGCCTTCCAAGTTTCCGCGCGGCTTCACCGGCTCTCCGCGACGGCCCGGTAGTTACGAGCCAGGTTCGCCACGGCCAGCTTGTGGTCGGCGTGCTGTTCCACGAATCGCCGGCCCGCCGCACCGTCCTCGGCCGCTTTTCGAGGATCTTCCAGGTACTGGCAGAGCGCCTCGGCGAACTACTCGTCATTCTCCGCGACCAGGGCAGGCGGCCGGAGGTCGTCCGCCACGCTCCTACCGCTCAGCGCCGCGCTCGCCACCACGGGGGCTCCGGCCTCGAGCGCCTCGAAGAGCTTGTTCGGGGTGCCGAGTCCGAGCTCGACTGGCGCCGCCACGACACGCGCTTCCCGCAGGAAGGTACACATGTCGGCGACAGGGCTGTGCACTTCGACGCCGTTCTGTCCATGCAGGCGTCGAATCCAGTGGGGGGCGTCTGCCCCGCCGAGCGCGAGCCGGGCGTCCGGAAACCTCCGACGAACGTGCGGCCAGATGTCTCGTACCAATCTCTTCACGGCGAGTTCGTTCGGACGGTACATCAGGCGTCCGGAGAAGGCCACGACCGGCTCGCGCGCGCCCGCGTACAGGGGTTTGAGCTCGACTCCGTGAGCGAAGACCTGGGTTCCCTCCGGGAGCGCGGCGGCGTCCCGGGCCGTGGTCGCCAGACGGAGCGCGGTTCCTATTGCCGCCTCGCGCTCCGCGCGGGCAAGGCGCGGAGCCTCGACCTTCCAGTACATCCGCCGCCAGCGCGCCTCATCGGACTGCGAGGCCTGAGCCGCCGCGGCCGCGAGCGCGTCGATGTAGTCGAGAACGATCGGCGCGTCCGGAAGGCGGCCGCGCAGGTGCGGCCACATCCGGACCAGGGACCAGACCACGATGTGGAATCGTCCTTCGAGGGCCGAGAGCGCCTCGGACCAGGGGCCCGCATTCAGAGCCGCTTGGAGCGGATCGCCCGAAACGCCGTAGCGCAAAAGCGAAAAAGGAATGCGGCGGGATTCGAGCGGCACGGCCACCACCACATCGGCGTCTTCCGGACCGCCGCTGCCTGGCGCCCGCGTCCCGCCGGGAAGTCCGCCGACCAGGGTGACGTGAAAGCCCGCGATCTTCAAGGCATCCAGATGGGTCTGCGACCGCATCCGATCTCCCGTGAAGCCAGTCCCCGGCAAACGGGGAGCGATCAGGAGCGCGCGCATGCGGCTCATGGCCGGTCCGTTCCCTCGGGACGGGCACGATGCCAGCGGCCCGGTGCGGTGACGGCACGCATGAGGGCGAAGCCCCACACGAATGCGGCCGCCGCGATGTCCCTCACCCTCACGGCAGGGACCTCGGGGGAATAGCCGATCAGCCGCCGGGCAGTGCGGAGATAGCCGAGCTCCAGGACGAGCGTGCCCCAACCCATCGTGAAGAGCGCGAGCAGGGCCGGATCGTCGTGCCCCAGCGCCAAGGCGACAGCCGAGCCGAGCGAGACGAGGAGCAGGTAACCGAACACGAAGAGCCGCGGTCTCAGGAAGAGATCGGCCGCGAGCACGAAGCCCGAGAGCGGACGCGTCCGGGCGATCCGCACGAGGTCCCGCCAGGCCACGAAGGCGAGCTTCCAGTGGCCCGCTAGCCAGCGGGCGCGCGGCGAGGCCATCGCGCTTCTCCCTCCGGATGCCTCGTCGAAGGCCACGGGCCCGCGCAGCGCGCGCACCCGGACGCCTCGAGCCAGCAACGCGATCGTCGCCTCGGAATCCTCGGCATGGGTGCGGCTCGCCGTGGCGGGGCCGGCTCTCCACGCGTGCGGTGAGAAGCCCATCGCCTTGCCCCGCAGGCGCACGGGAAGAGAGCGGGCGTCGCGCACGAGATCTTCCACCCGCGTCGCGACCGCCAGGGAGAACGACTCGACGCGCGCCGCGCCGGTGGCGGGCTCCCCCGCCGGCCGCACCGGCAGCTGGAAGGCGGCCGCGTCCGCCGGAACCTCGTTCTGCAGCTGCTCGAGCCAGGTCTCGGGAAGGCGCATGTCCGCGTCGAACACGAACACGAAATCGGCGCGGTCGATGAGATCGCCGCGGTGATCGAGCCAGGCGGTGGCAAACGCGAGAGCGGCTCCCTTCGATGGCCCCGCCGGGCTCTTGACCAGCACTCCGGTCTCCTCGGCACCCAGCGCCGCTTCCACGGAATCCTCGGCGCCATCCAGGATGACGAACACGTCCACGTGGATCCCGGGCTGCAAGCGGGCTTCCCGTTTCAGGTCACCCGTCAGCGCGAGTACGCGCTTGCCCTCGGCCCGGGAGGGGATCAGGACGAGGAGGCGGCGGAGCTTCGCCCGGTTCTCACCGACCGAACCCAAATCGGTGGCGAGGCGGGCAAAGCGTCCCATCGCATCGAGGGCCGGAGGCAGCGTGAGCGCGCCGAGGAGAATCGATACCGTGTCGACTAGGTTTGCTCCCGTGGAATTCGCGACTGGGCGTCCACCACGCCGAAGGCCGCCATGTTCACGATGTCGGCCACCTCGACGCCGCGCTGGAGCACGTGCGCGGGCTTGGCCATTCCCATGAGGATCGGTCCGATCGCCTCCGCCTTGGCCAGGCGCCACACGAGCTTGTACGCCGCGTTGGCGCTCTGCAGGTCGGGAAACACCAGCACGTTCGCGGCACCGTTCAGCCCGGCCCAGGGATAGTTCTCCTTCAGGAACTCGGGCATCACGGCGGTGTCGGCCTGCATCTCGCCGTCGCACTCCAGCTCCGGCCGGCGGGCGTGGACGATCTCGACCGCCTGCCGCACGCGATCGGTATGCGCGTGGCGGGTGGAGCCGAAGTTCGAGAAGGAGATCATCGCCACGCGCGGCACGAGGTCGAAAAGGCGCGCGGTATCGGCCGAGAGCAGGGCGATCTCGGCGAGGTCCTCCGCGGTCGGCTCGATGTTCACCGTGGTGTCGGCGAAGAAGAAGACCCGATCCGAGAGGATGAGGACATACAGGCCGGCCACCTTGTGGACGCCCGCGGCCACGCCCAGGGTCTGCAGCGCGGGACGGATCGTCTCGGGGTAGTACGTGGTGAGGCCCGAGAGCGACACGTCGGCATCTCCGCATTCGACCATCATGTTCGCGAAGAAGTTGCCGTTCGCCAGCTGGGTCACGGCGTCCTCGCGCGTCACTCCGTGCCGGGCCCGCTTCTCGTGGAATGCATCGATGTACCGGACCGACTGAGGGCACTGCTCGGGATCGATGACCGTGATCGGCGCCTTGAGGTCGAGCGCCTTGAGCGCTTCTTCGGCCTTGCGGCCGCGCGAGAGGAGGATCGGGATGGCGATCCGGTCCTCGGCGAGGATCTTGGCGGCGCGCTGGATCTTCGGGTGATCGCCTTCGGCGAAGACGACCCGCTTCGGAGCCGAGCGCGCCTTGTCGTGGATGACCTGCATGAACGAGCGCGAGCGCGAGAGCATCCCCTCGAGCTTCCGGCGATAGGCCTCCATGTCGGCGATCGGCTTGCGGGCCACGCCCGTCGCCGCCGCGGCCGCGGCCACCGCCGGGGCCACCCGCAGCAGCACGCGCCAGTCGAAGGGCTTGGGAATCAGGTACTCGCGTCCGAACGTGA
>JBDSFL010000015.1:0-5964 GCA_039919545.1 Thermoanaerobaculia bacterium
CACACCCGCTTCGGCCAGGAGCGGGGCCTCGTCGACCAGGAAGCGGTGCGCCTCCTCGAGCGACAGCTCGACCGACGACGGATGCCGCTCGTCGAGGCTGCGCTTGATGGGCGCGGAAAGCGGGGCAACCTGGCCGAGCCGCGCCAGCAGCGTCTCCTGAGGGTTGGTGAAGCGGCGCCCGAAGCGGCGCAGGGTCGAATCCGCGGCGCCCCAGATCTCGGCTGCCGGGAGCTCGAGAGTGGGATCTTCCGTCGACTCGAGGTGGTAGCGCAGCGTCCACACGGGGATCGGATCGGCGGTGACCTCCGGCGAGTGCAGACGCATCGCCAGCCGGAGCGCGCCTTCCGGGAGCGGTTCGAGCAGCGGCAGCGACCAGTCGCGAAAGCGCGTGAGGAGATCGGTCGAAGGGGGCTCGGCCGCGACTGCGTCGCGCGGGGCGGCCAGCGAAGCGACGAGCTGCGATTCCTCGCCATGCCCCGGCCGCCGCCGCTCGGCGGGCACGACCATCCGGATGAAATCCCTCGCGGAAGAATCGATCACCTCGTCCAGGAAAGCGCGCAGGAGGAACGACGCGGTGGGAAAGCGGACGGCGTCCCCGGATTCCGGGAGCGCGTCCGCGAGCGACGCCGTGCGGCTGGCGGCGGGCATCGCGTTGGCGAAGCGCTCGAAGCGCTCCCGCTCGTGCGGGTCGGAAACCACGGGACGCCAGCGCGGAACATCGTCCACGGTCGGAGCAATCCGCCTGCGCAACAGAAGGTCGAACGTCCAGCGCGCCACCTCGGACCAGTAGTCGACGTCGTCGCCCGGAAGCAGGTCCTTGCTCTGAACACGCAGCAGCTCGGGCAGATTGAGCAGGACGTCCGTCGTGTGATGCGCGGCGATGAAGAGGGAGTCGACCTCGAAGGGGAGGAGCTCGGGCTTCCCTTCCGCCGAATAGTCGCCGCCGTCGCGGATGGCGGGAGAGGACGGGACGGGGCGCATCGGCCACGCGGGAACCACGAGACGCAACCTTCGCCTTCGGACGCGCGATCCCCCGGTGGGCGGCCCCAGCGGGACGCCTTCTGCGCGCAGCGCGGCCTCGAGCGTGTCGAAGCTCACGCCGCGCGGATGCTGGCGGACCTCGGGCGAAAGGACGAAGTCCCCTTCTCCCCAGAGGAAGAAGCCGGACACAGAGGAGGGCGGGAGGGAGGGGAGAAAACCCCCGTGCAGGACGATCAAAGCCCTCCATTCTCTCTCATTGCGATATTCTCCGCCCCCGATGAAACCCCATGAGCTCTTCCGCCTCCTCGGCAGTGACGAAATCGATGCCCTCGTTCTTCGCGCCTGCGAGGACGACGAGATTCCTGAAAAGGTGGCGGGCGGCGTCCTGACCTACCAGCAGATTCCCCTCCGCCGCTTCACGAAGCTGCCGGAGGAGACACGCAAGTCATATGTGCGCCGGACCTTGCGCGACAAGCGTGCGGCCGATCTGGCCCTCTACGTCCTCTCGGCTGCGCTCACGCGCACGAACGTCGCGATGATCTCCGCCTTCCTCGACCATCTCGGCCTCGAGCACGAGGGACCCAACCTCGCCATCGAAGGGGAGATCGTCGAGCCGCCGAAGAAGAAGCTGAAGAGCGCCGTGGACGCGGTTCTGAAAGATTTTCCCCATCGCGATGTCGCTCTTTACCTGCATGCCTTCGCCGCGCAGCCCGACGTACACTGGCTCAGCCTGGATGAAAGGCTCGTCTCGGACGACGCTCTGAAGCTCGAGGACCGGTCAGCGGGCTAGCTTCGAGCATTTTTGGGCCCGACGGCGCCGGGCCATTCCGAAAAAATTTCCAGCTTCTTCAGACCTCGGCAGAGGGCTTGCGTAGAGACCCCGCGTGAGCACCTTTGATCGCGACGATTCGGCCCTCATGAGTCGGGCGATGCGACTGGCACTCATCCTGGCTGCCGACCGCCGTCGGGCGCGGCAGGAAGGCTGTCAGTTCTCCGGCCGGCGCGTCGAATGCGGATGCGGTTCGATCTACCTCCTGGAGGAAGGACATTGCCCCGCCTGCGCGCTTGACGTGGAGTACGCAGTCCCTCTTTATCCCACGATCCGGCTTCCTGAGCCCCGGTACGGAACCACCGCCGGACGCCGCTGAGCGTCACGGCCGCACGAGCGGCCTGGCGATCTTGTAAAGACGGGCGCGGCCGACGCGAAGTTACCAACCCGGTTTCCGGCATCCAAAGGGCTCGCGGAAACGATGCAACGGCAGCGACGGCAGTTCCCTCGCGTCCCCATCAACGACGGTCGATTCGGGCTTCCCGCCTGCTTCCGAGTACGTTCAACAGGAGAGAAGAAGATGTCGCATCCCCACGAACTGGACTGGATCCTGCCGCGAGCCACGCGAATCGACGTCGAGCGTTCCGTGCTGCGTCCCGATGTGGATTCCATCGTGCTCGGAGCCGCGGTGTCCCTGCTCCTGGTCCTTCTCTCCGGAGCCCTCTGGATCGTGGGCATCGCCTCGAGCGACGACGCGGATCCGGGAAGCTCCAAGGCCGTCGTCGTCGTCACCTCCCGCTGAACGCCGTCAGCTGCCCGTCGACCCGTATCGTTTCACTCCGGAGCGCCAGATCGCGAGAGCCATCCAGAGAAAGAGCGCGGCGACGGCGGGAACGGCCCAGAAAAATGGCAGGAACTCGGCGCGGTCGAGTGCGCGCGCGACCGGATAGAAGGACGCGAACGCGAACGGGATCAGCGTCGAGAGCAGCACCCGCACCTTCAGGTCGTAGATCGTGATCGGGTAGCGGCCGAACGACATCAGATTGAAAACCGGCGGGGCCAGCCCGATCCGGTCCTCGATCCAGAAGCCGAACGCGGTCAGGATCGCGAAGATCGACAGGTAGATCACGGCTCCGAAGACGGCCCAGAGCGGCAGCAGCAGCAGATCGAGCAGCGAGATGCGCGGCAGCCGCGAGCTGGCCCACGCCATCGCGACCATTCCGGTCGCCACCTCCTGCAGCGATTCGAGCCGGAACGATTCGAAGAGGATCTGAAACAGCGGCGACACGGGGCGCAGCAGGATGCGATCGAACTTCCCCTCGGTGAGGTACTTGTCGGAGAACTCGTAGAGGTTCATCGACAGCACGTTGAAGAGGCCGAAGGGAAGGAGCGAGAACCCGTAGAGAAAGATGATCTCCGGAAAGCTCCACCCCTGCAGGTGCGAGAAGCGCGAGAACAGGATGATCACGACCGAGAGCGACGCTGCTGTGCCGGCGAAGGAAGCGAACAGCGCGGTGAAGAAGTCGGCGCGATAGGCCAGCCGAGCCTTGGCGTACTGCGCGAAGTAGAGGCCCAGCAGGCGTGCATGGAATCGAAGTGCATGGAATCGAAGTGCATCGGGTCGAAGTTCGTGGAGTCGCGGTTCCTCGTCCAGCTCAGCCTCCCTGCAGCACGATGCGCTTCTGGCTGGCCGCCCAGAGCAGGCGCCCCGCCAAGAGCAGGATCACCACCCACGCCGCCTGGATCGCGAGCGCACCGAACGCCGCCCGCCCGCTCACGAGTCCGAGGTAGATGCGGCCGGGGGTGTAGTTCATGTGCTGGAACGGCAGCCAGGCCAGGATCGGGCGGACCCGCTCCGGAAAGAGCGTGGGCGGAATGAGCAGCCCGGAGAGGAGCTCGAGGACCAGGTACTTCGCGCGCAGGAATCCGAGGATCGATTTCGTGCGAATCGCGATGAGCCCCACCGCGAAGTTCATCGCCCCCACCAGCAGCGCGGAGAGGATGCCGGACGCGACGAACAGAACGCCGGCGAGCACGCTCGCCGGAAGCGAGATCGGATAGATCACGACGAGCACGGCCGCGATCGGCAGAGCGAACATGATTGCGCGGAAGGCGCTCTCTCCCAGCGCCTGCGAGAGCGTGAGGGCCTGATAGTCGATCGGCTTCACGAGCGCCATGGCCAGGCGGCCTTCCTGCACCTGGCTCGCGATGTCACGGTCCACCTCGTTGAAATAGAAGCTGCGCAGCACCCAGCCGGTGGCGATGTACGTGAGCATCTGCGTGAACGTGAACCCGCCGATGAGCGCCCCCGGCGGAGACTGCGAAAAGAGCGCTTTCCAGATGTAGTACCAGACCGTGACGTTGAAGAAGTAGGTGAGGATGCCGACGAAATACCGCGTGCGGTAGGCGAGCAGGTTGATGAACGACGTGCGCGCCAGCGCCAGGTAGGGACGGAGCGCCGCGCGAAGGCCCATCTCTCAGCCGCGGCGGATCCGGTTGATGCTGGCGATCGCGGCGGCGCCGCTCTCGCCCCCTTCGGGCTCGTCCTGCCGGCGAAGCGCCGCGTTCTCACGATAGATGCGCGCGACGACCTCCTCGATCGCCGGCTCGGTGATGGAGAGGTCGATCACCGGGTAGCGGTTCACGATCTCGCGAATCACGGTGGCGGGAGTCGTCGTGCGCTTGTCGACGACCACCTCGAAGCGGTTCGGCCCGATGCGCACCGCGCGCGTGCCATCGGTGCCGTGGATCGACAGCTCGGGGCTCTCTCCTTCGGGCGAATCCTTCAGGTCGAAACGGATGCGGGCCTCGGGCAGGTGCCGGGTCCGCAGCCCGGCGAGGTCGCCGTCGTAGAGCAGCTGGCCGCGGTCGATCAGGATCACGCGCCGGCAGAGCTCCTCGATGTCGTCCAGGTCGTGCGTGGTCAGGACGACCGTGGTCTTCAGGCGGGCATTCATCTCCTTGAGAAACGCCCGCACGTTCGCCTTGGCCACCACGTCGAGTCCGATGGTGGGCTCATCGAGGAACAGGAGCGAGGGCTCGTGCAGCAGCGAACCCGCGAGGTCGCAGCGCATCCGCTCTCCCAGGGAGAGCTTGCGCACGGGCTGGCTCAGGTACCGGCCGATCTCGAGCAGCTCGTCGAACACCTTCATGCGCCGAACGTAATCCGCTTCCGAGACGCCGTAGATCTCCTTCAGGAGGCGGAAGCTCTCGACGACCGCGATGTCCCACCAGAGCTGCGTGCGCTGGCCGAAGACCACGCCGATGGTGCGCGTGTACTTTCGCCGGTCGCGCCAGGGGACGAAGCCGTTGCAGACGACCTCACCCGACGTCGGGGTGAGGATGCCCGTGAGCATCTTGATGGTGGTCGATTTGCCCGCCCCATTGGGCCCGATGTAGCCCACCATCTCGCCGCGGTCCATGGAGAAGGAGACGTCGTCCACGGCGCGCACGGTGGAAACCCTGGCCGAGACGAGGCCGCGCAGCGCGCCGAGGAGGCCCGGCTCTTTCTTCACGACGCGGAACGTCTTCACGAGCCCGCGCACCGAGACGAGAGGCTCGGTCAATCCTTCAATCCTCCGGCTCCGGGTCCGGCTCCGAGTGCGAGTCCGCCTCCGCGTCCGAGCTCGAGGGTCCGGTCGCGTCCTGGTTCTCGAAGGTCGCGGAGGCTCCTTCCCCGGACGCGGCCACGACGAACTCTCCCTTGATCGAGGGACGGCGGCCGAGCGTGGCGGAGACCGCCGAAGCGGGCCCGCGCAGCAGCTCCTCGTGCATCTTCGTCAGCTCACGCCCGACCACGATGGGCGGATCGCCCCAGGCCTCGGCGAGCGCGGCCAGCGATTCCACGATGCGGTAGGGCGATTCGTACAGCACGCGCGTCTCGTTCCGGCTCGCGTAGGTCGCGTACCAGCGGCCCCGTTCCCCGCGCCGCGACGGCGGAAAGCCCAGGAACGAAAATGGCACCGCCGAGAATCCGCACACCGAGAGGATGGCGGTCACGGCGGAGGGGCCGGGCAGCGCCTCGATCCGCGCACCCGCCGCGGCCGCGGCCGCCACGATGCGTCGGCCGGGGTCGGAGATCAGCGGGGTGCCGGCATCCGAAACGAGCGCGAGGATCTCGCCGTTCGCCAGGCGTTCCAGCACCTCGGGAATGCGCCGGTGCTCGTTGTGCTCATGGCAGGAGATGCGGGGCGTGACGATGCCGAAACGGGCGA
>JBDSFL010000090.1:0-11932 GCA_039919545.1 Thermoanaerobaculia bacterium
CTCCGGCTCTACCCCGATCACGTCGATGCGCCCGCCGTACCATGCGGCTACACCCGCAATGAGCCCGCCCCCGCCCACCGCGACGAGCAGCGTGTCGAGGCCGGGCGCCTGACGTTCCACCTCCAGCCCCAGAGTTCCCTGGCCCAGCAGCGTCTCGACCTGGTCGTAGGCGTGAATGCGCAGCGCGCCCGTCTCTTCGGCGAACCGCTCGCTGGCCTCGAGGGCGTCGGCGTAGCGCTCGCCCGTGATGACGAGCTCGGCGCCGTAGCCGCGGATACGTGACACCTTTGCCGCTGCGGCCACCGTGGGGACGAAGATGGTCGCCTTCACGCCCAGTCGTTCCGAGGCATACGCGACAGCGGCGCCGTGATTCCCCCCCGAGGCGGCCACCACGCCGGCTTGCGGCACGGGGCGTGTCAGCAGGTTGGTGAAGGCGCCGCGTGTCTTGAAGGAGCCCGCGTGCTGCAGCAGCTCGAGCTTGAGAAAGAGCGTGACGTCGGCGAGCTGGGCGCCGAAGTCCCGCCCCGCCGCGCGAACGATGGGGGTCTCGCGGATGTACGGCTCGATGAGGGCATGAGCCGACTCGATCCCGGACCGATCGATCTTCTGATCGATGGACCGGTCGATGGGCCGGTCGATGGGCCGCTCGGCCGCGGGGGAACGGGACGCCCCGGCCGTGCCGGAAGAGGGCGGCGGCGTGCTTGACAGGACCTTCGTCATTTGGCAAATTAGCTTATATGCTCACTGTCGATGTCGTCAAGGCCCTGGCCAACGAGCGCCGGCTCCAGATCCTGGAATGGCTCAAGGAGCCGCGGGGGCACTTCCCGCCGCAGGTGTGGGGCGACCTCGTGAAGGACGGCGTGTGCGGCATCTTCATCGCCGAGAAGCTGGGCGTGACGGCCCCCACCGCCAGCGAGCACCTGCGCATCCTCACTCAGTGCGGCCTGCTGAAGGCCAAGCGCATCCGCCAGTGGACTTTCTACCAGCGGGACGACAAGCGCATCCGCGAGGTGAAGAAGGCTTTCCAGCGAGCGCTGTGACGCGCAGCCGATCCCCCCGCGGCAGAGGCCGCTGGTAAGATCCTCCCGCCACAAGACGCCTCCAACGCGCTTCGGTCAGTGCCGGCCCCGCCTACCGGCCCGAGGATCTTCATGAAAGCTCGCTTCGTCCTCTCGTCCGTTCTGGCCGGCTTCCTGCTCGCCCTCCTCTTCGCACAAACCGCGTGGGCGCAGAAAGATCTCCCCGACGGCGCCATGGGCGTGAGCGAAACCATGCGCGACCTCATGGACCGTGAGGCGCGGGCCGCCAAGGAACAGGTTCCGGCCGAGACGGAGGCCGAGCACGAGCCTGTGAATCGCAAGGGCCTGCCGCAGAACCCGAACGCTTCGGCTTCCCCGTACTGGCCGCCCCGCCCCTTCGGCATGACCCAGCCCCTTTCGGCCATCTCGCCGCTCTCTCCGCAGACCGTGAGCACCACCTTCACGGGCGCCACGCTCGCCGGCACGAACCCGACCAGCGCCTTCCCCGGCGACACCATGGGTGCCGCCGGGCCGACCCAGTTCATCGTGATGGTGAACGGCCGGATCGTCTCTTTCAACAAGACCACCGGCGTGGCCGACGGTGTCATGAACCTTTCCACGAACACGTTCTTCACATCGGTGAGGAACGGCTCGGGCACGAGTGATCCGCGCATCCGCTACGACCGTCTCTCGGGCCGGTGGTTCCTGCTGATCATCAACGTCTCCACGCCGAACCGGATTCTCCTGGCCGTCAGCAATTCGGCGAGCAACGGCACCATCACCGCGAGCACCGTCTGGACGTACTTCTTCACCGCGATCGACACCCCGGCGCCGGCCATCGCGAACACCTGCCTCATGGACTATCCGACGCTCGGTATCGACGTGAACGCGCTCTACGTGGGCGGGAACAACTTCTGCGGCAGCCCGACGCAAACCTTCAATTCCACGGACGGGTGGGTGTTCAGGAAGAGCTCGGTGCTGGGCGCCGGGCCGCTCGTGGTCACCGTGTTCCGCGCGCTCGCGACCGGCTCGGCCGCAGGCCCCTATACCCCCCAGGGCGTGGACAACTTCAGCTCCACCGCGACCGAGGGCTATTTCATCGGCGTCGACACGCTCACCTACGGCAAGCTCTATGTCCGGCGCGTGTCGACTCCGGGCGGTACGCCGACGATCTCCGCCAACATCGCCCTCAACGTGTCCACGACGGCCGGCCCCATCACGGTGCCCCATCTGGGCAATACCGGCGGCACGAACGGGAACCTGGACGGTCTGGACGACCGGCTCTTCGCGGCGCACCTCCGGAACGGCCGCCTCTGGACCGCTCACAGCATCGGCGTGGACTCGAGCGGCGCGGCTTCGGCGACGCCGACTCGCAACGGTACGCGCTGGTACGAGCTGCAGAACCTCACCGGCACCCCGAGCGTCGTCCAGTCGGGCACGGTCTTCGACAGCGCGGCGTCGAACCCGAAGTCGTACTGGATCCCCTCCATCATGGTCTCGGGCCAGGGCCATGCCGCTCTCGGATTCTCGAGCGCCGGCGGGGCCGCGCGGGCGAACGCGGCCACCGTGGGCCGACTCTCGGGAGACAGCCTCTCGACGATGCAGACCCCGGCCGAGTACACGACCTCGTCGACCGCGTACAACCCGTCCGGAGACACGGGCGTCGCAAATGGAGCGCGCCGGTGGGGCGACTATTCCTTCACGAGCGTGGACCCTTCGGACGACATGACGATGTGGACGATCCAGGAGTTCTGCGACGCGACGAACAGCTACGGCGTCAAGGTCGCCAAGCTCCTCGCCCCGCCGCCGGCGACGCCCACCGTGGTCCCCCAGGTCCCGGGCACCGCGATCAGCGTGGTGGGAACCGTCGTCTCCGGGTCCGGCTTCTTTGATCCCGGCACGGATCCGCCGGCGGGACCCGCGTTCACCCACCTCACCGCGTCGATCACGAAGCCAGCCGGGAACACCGCGACCGGAACGCTCGCGATCAGCAGCGCCACGTACACCGACGCGACGAATCTGTCGCTGGTCATGACCACCACAGGAGACGTCTCGGGCGCCTACAACCTCGTGGTCACGAATCCGGATGGACAGTCCATCACGTCGACCAGCTACTTCAATAGCAACATCCGGGCGTCCTCTTCGGGCACCGGCACCGGGACGCTCTCGAGCGTCGCATCGGGGATCAGCGGCGCCTGCACCGCGGGGTGCCTGGGGTACTTCCCCGTGGGCACGCCCGTGGTGCTCACAGCTTCGCCCACCCTGGGCTCCACCTTCACCGGCTGGAGCGGGGCCTGTTCCGGCACCGGCACGTGCTCGATCACCCCCACGTCCAGCCTCACCGCGCAGTCCGCGGTCGCGACGTTCACCTCGGTGGGAACGTTCAACCTCACGACGAGCGTCATCGGCAGCGGCAGCATCGCCAACCTACCCGCCGGCACCAGCTGCGGCGCGAGCTGCGCCACGTACAACACCGGCACCTCCGTCGCGCTCACGCCGACTGCGTCCGCCGGCTACGTCTTCAGCGCCTGGGGCGGCGACTGCTCCGGCTCCGGCGCCTGCAACGTCACCATGAGCGCCGCTCACGCCGTCTCGGCCACGTTCATCCAGACGTTCAACCTCACCACGTCCGTCACCGGCAGCGGCTCGATCGCCAACCTGCCCACCGGCACCAGCTGCGGCGCGAGCTGTGCCACGTACAACACCGGAACGTCCGTCGCGCTCACGCCAACCGCGTCCGCGGGGTACGTCTTCAGCGCGTGGGGGGGTAACTGCTCCGGCTCGGGCTCCTGCAACGTCACCATGAGCGCCGCTCGCGCCGTCTCGGCCACGTTCATCCCGCTGTTCAACCTCACCGTGACGACAGCGGGCTCCGGAACGGGCTCGGTCGCCAACAGCCCCACCGGCACCAGCTGCGGAACGGGCTGCGCCACGTACAGCAGCGGCACGTCGGTCACGCTCACGGCCACGGCCACCGCGGGATCCGCGTTCACCGGCTGGAGCGGCGGCGACGCCGTCGCCGCGGGCTGCAACAGCACGGCCCCCTGCACGCTCGCGATGACCTCGGCGCGCGCCGTCACCGCGACCTTCGTCATCGGGTACAACCTGCTCACGTCGACTGGCGGCAATGGAAGCGGCACGATCGGAAACGCACCCGCGGGCATCAGCTGCGGGACGGGCTGCGCCACGTACAACAGCGGCACCGTCGTGACGCTGACGCCGGCCCCCGGCGCCTTCTCCAACTTCACGAGCTGGAGCGGCGCATGCACCGGCGCGGGACCCTGCTCCGTCACCATGGATGCCTCCAAATCGGTCGGCGCCACGTTCACCCTCCAGACCTTCACGCTTTCCGTCACCAAGAGCGGGACCGGCACCGGAACCGTGACGAGCGACGTCGGCGGGATCGCCTGCGGCGCCAGCTGCGGCGCCACGTACGACGCCGGCACGATCGTCGCCCTCACCGCCACACCGGGCGCCTTCTCGGCGTTCAGTCTGTGGAGCGGCGCCTGCGCGGGAACGGGCGCGTGCAACGTGACGATGGACGCCGCCCAGGCGGTCTCGGCGACCTTCGTGAAAACCGGCGCCGGCCTCTACACGGCGATTCCGTGCCGCATGTACGACTCGCGTCCTCCCACGCTCCCTGGCACTCCCATCGCGGCGAACGGAACGGTGACCGTCGTCCTCACGGGAACGCCCTGCGGGATCCCGACCACCGCCACCGCGGTCTCCGTGAACCTGACGGTGACGCAGCCGTCGGACTCGGGCTCGATCGTCGCGTATGCGTTCGATCAGCCGCTCCCTGGCACCAGCAACCTCAGCTTCTCGGCGGGCATCACCCGGGCGAACAACGCGATCGTCCGGCTTCCGGCGGACACCACCGGCCGCATCAAGATCACGAACACCTCGGCCGGTACGATTCACGTGATCGTGGATGTCGCGGGCTACGTGGAGTAGCGGCAGAAGCCGAGCCATGCGCAGCCTGAAGGGAAAGACGCTTTTCATCACGGGAGCGAGCCGCGGCATCGGCCTGGCCATCGCGCTGCGTGCGGCTCGAGACGGCGCGAACATCGCGATCGCCGCCAAGACGAGCGAGCCGAATCCGAAGCTGCCGGGAACGATTTACAGCGCGGCCGCGGAGATCGAGGAGGCCGGCGGGCGGGCGCTGGCCTGCGTGGTCGACATCCGCGACGAGGCCCAGATCGCGGCCGCCGTTGCGAAAACGGTCGCCACGTTCGGCGGCATCGACATCCTCGTCAACAACGCCAGCGCCATCAGCCTCACCGGCACGGTGTCGACGCCGCTGAAGCGCTTCGACCTCATGCACGGCGTGAACATGCGCGGCACGTTCGCCTGCTCGCAGGCCTGCATCCCGCACCTGAAACGCTCGTCCAACCCGCACATCCTCAACAACGCTCCCCCGCTCAACCTGGAAGCGCGCTGGTTCGCGCCGCACGTGGCCTACACGACCGCCAAGTACGGTATGAGCCTCTGCGTGCTGGGCATGGCCGAGGAGCTGCGACCGGACGGCATCGCGGTGAACGCGCTCTGGCCGCGGACGGTGATCGCCACGGCCGCTGTCCGGAACCTCCTCGGGGGCGCCGAGACGATCCGCGGCAGCCGCCTCCCCGCGATCATGGCCGACGCCGCCCACGCGGTGCTCACTCGGGAGAGCCGCGCCTGCAGCGGCAACTTCTTCGTGGACGAGCAGGTCCTCCGCGACGAAGGGGTGACCGACTTTTCCGCCTACCAGACCGTGCCGGGCGCCGACCTCATCCCGGACTTTTTCCTCTGAGTCGAGGCATGCCTCGGCCCTGATTCCCCTGCCGAGAAACGCAGCAAAGGAGCCTTCATGAAAGAGTTCCTTTTCCTCCTGGTCCCCGTCGTGGTGATCGCGAACTTCGGGTCGAGCCATCTGAAGAAGGGCGCCGCCAGCGTCGCCGGGAGCAGCTCCCAGGGCGAGGCCCGGCTTCGCGTGCGAGCATCCGAAGAGTGTGGAGCGACCACGACAGGTGGCGCCGCGAAAGAGGCATCGACCGCAAGATCACCGGCTACTCGGTGGACGCAGCCACGCTCGAGGCGGGAGCCGATCCCCTCTCGGCCATCGTCTCGTGCACGATCGAGGGGCAGAAGCTGAAGATGCGGGTGCCGAAGGAAAATTACCTGAGCCGGACGAACGAGGATTCTGTATGACGCCGCTCTGCAATCGACCCCGCGGGAACCGGAACGCGATTCCCGGGATTGCTCGGACAGGCTCCTCGCCCAGCTCGCCGGCTAACCACCACCCAGGAGGAAAGCATCCATGAAGAAGATTCTGCTCGTGCTGGTCGTGATCGTGCTCGCGGCGAAGTTCGGGAACATCGCCATCGCCCCCTTCCTGAAGAAAGGAGTCTCGGCCGCCGGAGACCTCCGATATCAGGACTCCGCGCGCACGCGCGTGAAGACGATTCTGGACGGGATGAAGCAGTCGGGGGAGGCCCTCGAGCTGCCGCTGCAGACCGCGATCTGCCAGTGGGGAAAAGGGGTCGGCTTCATCGGAGACAAGGACGAGCTCGGCAAGGTGTGGGCCGACTTCGACGTCTGGCGGCGGGAGAAGGGTTTCGACCGCAAGATCAGCGGCTATTCGGTCGAGGACGCGAAGATGGACGATGGCGCTTCCGAGCCGACCGCCATCGTGTTCTGCACCATCGAGGGACAGCGGCTGAAGATGCGCGTCGTGAAAGGAAAACCCGTGAGCTGGATCAATTACTGAGAACGCCTCTGGCCGCTCCTTCAGCCTTGCCGTAATCTCCGCGGCAGACCCGAGGGCGAACTGCGGGTCTTGGAGGCATCCGGCAGATGGTGGATCTCGAAGAGCTGGGAAAAATCCGCGAGAACGAGTGGTTCCGCCTCAACGAGCAGGAGCTTCTCCGGGCGGCCCGCGCGCGACGCGAGGCGCGTTCGAAGGCGGACGAGGACGCCCAGCGGCAGGAGCGCCGCAGGGCGCACTTCATGAGATGCCCCAAGTGCGGGGGCGACCTGAAGGAGATCGAGGCGCACGGCGTGAAAGTCGACCGCTGCGGTGAATGCGAAGGCGTGTTCTTCGACGCGGGCGAGCTGGACAGCGTGCTGCTTCAAGAGCCCGAGAAGCGCCGCAGCTTCTTCCGCCGCCTGATGGGAATGGACTAGCAGGTTGTCCGTGTAATTTCTGGCGCTCTAGGACCAGGAGGAAGCAGGCCGCCTTCTCCGCGCAGCCGAACGCGACGCGGAGAAGGCTCGAAGCCGGCTGGGCTGATCAGTCAGCGCGGGTGGCGAACTGGATGCTGGGGTCGTTGGTGCGGTTGTCCGCCACGGTTCCGTAGACGAACGCGCTCCCGCTGCCGACCGACACCACGATGCTCTCGTTCCCGGTGAAGGCATAGCCCTCGAGGAAATCCGAGGCCGTCTGCTGGATGTAATAGGTGCCGGGGAACGACCGCGTGACGATCTTCTGCACGACGCCGTTGGCGTCACGCACGGTGAACGTCACCGAGGCGCCGGCGGCCAGCGTGCGGATGCCCATGTTGAAGCGGAAGTTCCCGAAATCGGACGGGGCGATGAGGACGCCCACGTCGCCGATCGCGAGCGCGGCGCCCGCCGGCATCGCCTGCTCGGTGACTCCCGTCGTGCCCAGACCTCCGGCATCGTTGTACACGCGGGCATACGCGACGGGCAGGGCGCCGCTATCGGCCACGATGTCGAGGCTGCCGTTCCCGCTGACGCCCAGCGCGAGGAGGAGATCCTTGTATTCGAGCGTCTGCCCGGGAGCCAGGGCGTAGACCAGGAACGGATCCGCATCGCTGCCGGAGGTCTCGCGCGGGTGGTAGATGAGACGGCCGTAGATTGGCGCGCCGGAGAGGTTATTCAGCTGGAGGCTCGTGCGGAAGTACGCACCGGCGAATCCGGGGGCCGAGACGACCGTCGGGATCGTCGAGATCGACTGAGTGCCGCCGGCGGGCGTCACGAAGATGGTGACGCGGCGGAAGGTCGAGCCGCTGGGGCTGGCGGCCAGGAGCGTGTACGTCGTGGTCTGGAGCGGAGCGACCGTGGCCGATCCGACCGCCTGCACGGCGCCGATGGTGGGATCGATCTGGACGGTGGTCGCGCCGCTGGTCGACCAGCTGAGCGTCGTGGACTGCCCGGCGCTGATGCTCGTGGAGGCCGCAGCGAAGAAATCGATGATGGGGGGCGCGTTCGCGATCGAGATCGTGCCGGTGCGGACGCAGTTCTGGCCGCCGGCCACCGAGACGGTGAGCGTCCACGTGTAGGTGCCTGCGCCCGGGTAGGCGTGGACCGCCGTGGCCGACGTGGAGCCGCCCCCGTCTCCGAACGACCAGGCATACGTGGGCACGCCGCCGCAGCCGGAGGCGCTCGCGCTGGCGCGGAACGTCACGCCCAGGGCGGACGAGCCAGCCGCGGGCACGACGGCCGAGCAGGCCAGCGTGCAGGAGCCGCCGCCGACCGTGACGGTGACGGAAGAGGAATAGACCCGCTGCGAGGTTCCCTGATTCAGGGCCCACGCGCGATACGTGTACGTGCCCGCGGCGAGTCCCGTGTCGGTGAACGTCTTGACCGAGCCCGCCGGGCAGAGCTCGTCGAAGTAGCGCAGGTTCACCGGCGTGAACTGATTGCTGGCGTCGGCCCGCTCGAGCCCCTGTGCCACGGTGCGCGCGTCGTTCTGCGTGAGCTGGATCACGACGGTGCCGGGCGCTCCCGCTGCCGCCGAGATCACGGGAGCGGTCGGCGGAGAGAGGAAGGAATCGTCCACCCACGTGCCGGTGGCCGCCACCGTGTTGCAGCCCTTCACGCGCACGAAGAACTGGTACGCGGTGTTGGCGTTATCGAGGGTGACCGTCTGCGAGGTGGCGGTCGTCTCGGCCACGACCTGGAACGCGGTGAAGGCCGAGCAGTAGTCGGGCGCCGTCTGCCGGAGAAACTCGTAGACGGTTCCGGCGGGCGCGCCGGCGGGCGCGTCCCACGCGTACGTGATCTGCCGCGGCGGAGCCGCGGTCGAGGAGACGAAGCGGAAGTTGGGAATCGTCGTACCCGTGGGGCACTGAGCGTCCAAACGCTGCTCGACGACGGTCGCGAGGGCAGCGAAGGCGAGGAGCGCGACACGCGCAAACCTTGCATGGGTCATCGTGATCTTCATTTTTCTGTTCCTTTCGCCGGAGATTCGACTGAACCTCGACCCTGCCGAGACCGTGCAACATGCCTGCCAGAGGCCGCCGCGCGAGCCGCCGTTCGCGCGACCTTCCGGCGCCTCCTCCCCTCTTCACGGGCTGTCGTCTCTCGGCCTTTTCGCCCGGAGAAAGGCCCGCACGCGCTCCTATACTCGCGGCGTGAGAGCGAGCGACGGCACGGCGCCGCCCGAGAGCGAGGACACGGCGCTGAGCGCGATCACCCAGCGGGTGGTGGCGTGCCGCGCGTGTCCACGCCTCGTGGCGTGGCGCGAGCAAAGCGCCGCGGACCCGCCGAAACGCTACCGCGGCGAGACGTACTGGGCCAGGCCCGTTCCCGGTTTCGGCGATTTCGCCGCGCGTCTCCTCATCGTTGGCCTCGCCCCCGCGGCGCATGGAGGCAACCGCACCGGACGCGTGTTCACGGGCGACTCGTCCGGCGACTTTCTCTTTCCCGCCCTTCATCGCGCCGGCTTCGCGAGTCAGCCCACATCGACCACGGCAGACGACGGACTCTCCTTGAATGACGCGTACATCGCAGCCGCGGTGCGCTGCGCCCCGCCCGACAACCGCCCCACACCCGGCGAGTTCGAGCGCTGCCGCTCCTATCTCGAAGAGGAGATCGCCGCGCTGCGCGAGCTCGAGGTCATCGTGGCGCTCGGAGCCCTCGCCTGGACGACGACACTGCGATCACTCGCCTCGCTCGGCACCACGATCCCGCGACCGGCTCCGGAGTTCAAGCACGGTGCCCTCGCGCCGCTCGGAAAATTCAGGCTGATCGGCTCGTACCACGTGAGCCGGCAGAACACGAACACCGGCCGCTTGACTGCGCCGATGTTCGACGCGATCTTCGAGAGGGTTCGCACGGAGCTCAGCGCGCGCTGAGCTCCATCGCGTTCAGGTCGGGTTCAGCTTCCCGCTCGACTTCGCCCTGAACTTCCCTCTCAGCCGCGGCCGTGCATCAATTTCTGAAGTCGCGGCGCGCAGAAGAAGAGGATGAGCCCGGCCACCACGGGAAAGACAAGGAAGATCGTCCAGAAGCGGATCGGGTCCATGCCCTTCGTCAGCGTGCCCAGGAACCCGGCGCCCACGTTCCCGGCGAAGTTCGAGAGGAACCAGACGCCCATCATCAGGGACACGATCTTGCCGGGCGCGACCTTCGTGACGAGCGAGAGGCCGACCGGCGAGAGGCAGAGCTCGCCCCCAGCGTGGAACATGAAGGCGAGCACGAGCCACCACGGGCTCGCGAGCCGACCGGACTTCACCTCCATGGCCGCGGCGACCATGAAGACGAAGCCGAGGCCCATCACGATGAGCCCGAGCGCCATCTTCCGCGTCGTCGAGGGCTCCTTGCGGGCGCGCGAAAGAGCGGTCCAGAGCGCGGCGAAGAGCGGCCCGAGCAGGATGATGAAGACCGGGTCGACCGACTGGAACCACTCCGGAATGATCTTGAAGGTGCCCACCGTCAGCCGCGTGGACTCGGCCGCGAACAGGTTCATCGTGTTGCCCGCCTGCTCGTAGGCGGCCCAGAAGAAGATCACGAAGAAGGAGACGACGCCGAGCGCGACGACGCGCTCCCACTCCTCGCGCGTGAGCGGGCCCGAGATCTTGCCGCTGGCCGCGTCCGCATCCCGCGAGCGCTTCGCGCTCGGATAGAGACCCGCCTCGCCCAAATACTTCTTGCGGGTCGCGAGCAGGACCGCGATGGCCAGGATCATGCCCACGCCTGCCGCGCCGAAACCGTAGCGCCAGCCGTACGCCACGCGCAGGTAGCCGGTCACGAGGGGACCGATCAGCGCGCCGAGATTGATTCCCATGTAGAAGATCGTGAAGCCGGGGTCGCGCCGGGGATCGTCGGGCGAATAGAGCTCGCCGACGCACGCGCTCACGTTCGGCTTGAAGAGGCCCGTCCCGAGCGCGACCAGCGCGAGGCCCAGATAGAACGTGGGCATCGTCTCGACGGCGATCACGAAGTGGCCGAGCGCGATGATCGTGCCCCCGATGAGCAGCGCCTTCTGCGCCCCGAGAAACCGGTCGGCGATGTAGCCGCCGATGATCGGCGTGAGCCAGACGGAGCCCGTGTAGAGGCCGTAGAGAACCGACGCGCGCCCCTGCGTCCAGTGCAGCCCCTGCACGAGATAGAGGACCAGCATGGCCCGCATCCCGTAATAGCTGAAGCGTTCCCACATCTCGGTCAGGAAGAGGGCCGTCAGGCCGCGAGGCTGTCTCAAATTTGTGCTGGACACGTGGGGAAGGATAAGCGCATCCCGCAAGAACCCGAACGACTCAATGCGTCTGGCGAAAAAACTCTCGACGGCGCTCGCATTCGTGCGTCGGCCTGCTAGACTTCCCCCGTTTTTCAGAGACGCAGCGACCAATCGTTGCAACGAGAGGGGAATTGACGATGGGCATGTACATCATCGCGGAACCGTGCATCGGGACGAAAGACACAGCGTGTGTCGAGGTGTGCCCGGTGGACTGCATCCACCCCAAGAAGGACGAGGACGGCTACGCCGCCTCGACCATGCTCTACATCGATCCGAACACCTGCATCCAGTGCGGAAACTGCGAGCCGGCCTGCCCCGTGAAGGCGATCTTCACGGAGGAGACCATCCCGGACAAGTGGAAGCACTACCAGCAGATCAACGCCGACTACTACAACAGCTAGGTTCTTTTTCCCATGTGAGCGGGCGGGCCGAGGCCGGCTTCTGCCGGCCT
>JBDSFL010000098.1:0-7692 GCA_039919545.1 Thermoanaerobaculia bacterium
GGGCGGCCGAAGGCCAGGAAGTTGTTGATGAGCGTGGCGAGCCGGTTGATCTCCTCGCGCAGCGTCTCGATGCGGGCGCTGTACTCGGCCGCGGCCGAGGGATCAGCCGGCTTGTGCCGCCGCCGCAGCACGTCGAGCCCGAGCGACAGAGCGTTGAGCGGATTCTTGATCTCGTGCGCGAGGCCCGAGGCCAGATGCCCGATCTCGGCGCGCTTCTCGGCCGCGGCCAGGCGCACCTCCAGCTCCTGGCGCTCGCGCAGCTTCTCGGTCATGCGGTTGAAGGTGACGGCCAGCCTGCCGATCTCGTCGTCGCGATCCACGCGGATCGTCACGTCGAGCCTTCCCTCGGCGACGCGGGCGGCCCCCTCGGCCAGATCGTCGAGCGGCTTCGTGGCGTTCTGGATGAGGATCAAAAGGACGGCGAGGCCGAACGCGAACACGCCCAGGAGCCCGTAGAGGCGGCTGCGGAAGTTGTCGGCCAGCTGCTCGCGGATGTTCTCGAGCGAGTAGGAGATCTGGATGTGCCCGTAGAGCTTCCCCTCGATCACGAGCGGGATCTGCAGCTCCCGGTTGGTCGGCTCGGTGCCGATCACGCCGCGGATCAGGATGTCGCGCGGGAGGGCCGCGCTCTTTCCCTTCTTCTTTCCCGTGACCGGCGCCGCGGGATCGGGGAACGGGCGCCCCGCCTCGGTCACCTGGATGTCGCGCAGGCCCTTGGCGCGCAGCTTCTGCCGGTAGTCGGCCAGCACCGCGGGATCCTTCCAGCCCTCGGGTCCGATCTGCGTGGCGGCGACCTCGATGGCCTCGGCCAGGGATTGATACATCGAGTCGGCCTCGATGAGGGTGGCGTCGCGCGTCTTGAAGTAGAGCAGCGTCTGCGCGAACGCGGCGAGCACCAGCATTCCGGTGAGGGTGAGGCCCAGGCGCGTGGAGAGCCGGATCTGGCGGAACCACCGGCGGGGGCTCACGAATCGCACGGAAAGCTTCAGAGGCCCTGAAGCGTGCGCACCGTGAAGACGATGCCGAACGCCACGAGCAGAAAGCCGGCCAGCACGGTGGACCGCCGGAGCCACGCGCCCACGGGATGATTCTTCAGCCTCACCAGCATCTCGATCAGCAGCGCGAACCAGCCGAACACGCCCAGTCCCACGCCGAGCGCGAAGGCGACCGCGGACGAGACGGTGTCTTCCAGCAGGCGATGCCCCACGAAGAATCCGATGATGAGCGTCCAGTTCACGAAGAGCGTGGGGTTGGCCGCGCCCTGGAGGAGCCCGACGACGAACGCGAATCCCGTCCCCTTCTTCTTCATCCGGGCCGCGACGCCTTCCGGATCGTCCTCGCGCTCCTGTTTCAGCTTCGCCTCGTTGGTGGCGTCCCGCTTGCGGTCCCAGATGAGCACCTTGAGGCCGTAGGCGATGAGGAAGAGCGAGAGCGCCCCCTTCACCCAGTGGTTCGTCACCACGCCGGAGATCAGCTGGGTGAAGCCGAGCCCGATGAGCGCGCAGATGAGCGTGTCGATGATCGCGCCGCCGAGCCCCACCTTGAAGGCCGCACGCGCGTCGCCTTCCGAGGCCTTGCGGATGATCGTGATGTTGAGCGGACCGGGCGGGATCGCGCCGAAAAAGCCGGTTGCCAGGCCCACGATGAGGGTGAGGGGGAAGGAGCTCATCGGGGGCTCATCGTCTCACGTTCATTGCGGGCGTCGGGAGAGAGGGGTACAGTTTGAACGTGAAACGGACGCAAGCTCTCTCGTGTCTCCTCTTCGTCTCGCTCTTTTCCCGGGGCGCCATCGCGCAGGATTCGGCCGTGCTCGAGTTCGAGCCGAAGGTCGGCGCCATCGGATCGCGCGTGCTCATCAAGTCGTCCCTCGCCGAGGGCGCGGTCGTGCAGTTCGGCCCGCGAACGGTGCCGGTGCGGCGCGAGTCGCGCGGCGCGAGCTTCGTCATTCCGCCGGGCTCGGCCACGTCTTTCATCGAGGTCAAGAAGAACAATCGGAGCGTGGCGAAAAGTGCCGTGCCGTTCGTCGTCTCGGGCACCTCGCTGGTCGCCACACCCAAGCTCATCGGCCTCAAGGAGGCCATCGACGTGTTCGGCTACAACGAAGGACGGCCGGAAGGTGGAGAGAAGCCGGAAAACAGAACGCGCTCCATCCTGAAGCTCGACGACCAGGAGATCCTCACGATCGGCCAGAGCGCCCCCACCAGCATGGGCCCCTCCGTCGACATGCAGGACGCCGGCTCGGCGGCCACGCGCAGCATGGGAGCTCCCGGCTTCATCATCACGGCGAAGCCACCCAAGAAAAAGCTGCCGGCTCCGACCCCCAGCCCGTCCGAATAGCTCATCCGGACGACCGCCACCGCCGCCACCGCCGCCGGTGCGAGGCTCCTGGGGTCGGGCTTCATTCACCTTCAGGGCACGGCCGTCGTGCTCCTGGCCGTTGAGCGCTCCCATGGCGCGCTGGCCCTCGGCGTCGGACATCTCGACGTTTCCGAAGGGCTCGAAGAGCGTCCGGAGCGTGTTGTCGTTTACGGAGTACGAAAGATTTCCAACGTAGAGCTTCATTTCATCCTCACGGTTCTTCGAATGACTCGAAATCGGCAGGGGTCGCCCAAGACTTTCTGGTCGCAGGAAGACGGAAGCGAGGAATGCGCACCGAAAGGAACATACTTCGAGTCGAAGATGCCTCAGCTCGAGTTTCGATGCCTCCTGCCGGGAGTGAGCCAGAAAAGCATCTGGGAGTTCCATCGCGACCCCGCGGTGCTCACGAAGCTCACGCCGCCCGACAAAAACGTCACCGTGGTGGGCGCTCCGGCGGCCATGGGTGAGAACGCCATCATCACGCTGCGCTTCCGTCAGTTCGGCCTGCCCATCACCTGGGTGTCGCGGATCGTCGAATGGGATCCTCCGTCGGGCTTCGTCGACGTGCAGCTGTCCGGGCCGTTCCGCCGCTGGCGTCACCAGCACCTCTTCGAGGACGGTCAGCTCCTCGATCGTCTGGACTACGAGGTGCCGCTCGCGATGCTGGGCGGACGGCTCGCCGAGAGGCTGATGGTGCGGCCCGAGCTCGAGCGGCTCTTCGCCTTCCGGCAGGCGGTCACCCGGCAGGTGCTCCTGGGAACGTGAAAAAGGCGGGAACCATTTGGTTTCCGCGGGGGTCTACCCGGAAGAGATGGATGTGGCTTCTCGAATCCCCGCCCTCGGAACCCGGAGCCTGGCGGGACGTGTCAAAATGCCGTCGGTGTCCCCCTCGCCTTACGCCTCGGAGCAATATGATTGGCCGGGGGACGAGCGGGCGGTCACCCGTTTCCTGGCGGGCGATGTCACCGGCTTCGAGCAGATCGTTCGTCACTACTCGGCCATGATCTTCTCCCTCGCGGCCCGCCTGGTGGGTCCCGTCGACGCCGAGGACATCGTGCAGGAGACGTTCCTGCGCGCCTATCACGGCCTCGAGAAGTTTCGCGGCGAATCGAGCCTGAAGACCTGGCTCTACGCCATCGCCTTGAACCGCGCGCGGGCCCGCCATGGAACGCTGGCGCGCATGCGCGAGCTCTTCGTGACGTCGCGGCGTGCCGCGCCGGGTGAAGACCCCTACTCCGTGATCGACAATGCGGTCGATCAGACCGCGACCCCCGAAGAAAATGCGATGACACGCCAGAGGCGGACGCGCTTGCGAGGCGCCATCCAGAGCCTTCCGCCTGAATTCCGGACGGCGGTCATCCTGCGCGATCTCGAAGGGCTCTCTTACCAGGAGGTGGCCGAGGTCCTCTCCATCCCGATTGGCACCGTGCGAAGCCGGATCGCGCGCGGCCGATCGATCCTGAAGGAGGCGCTTTCGTGAGCGCAAGGCCAGCGATCTCCCAGCTCCTCGGTGAGGATCTCGATCTTCTCCTCTCCCGCTCTCTGGACGGCGATCTCTCGCCCGAGGAGGAAGCCGAGCTGCAGGGCTACCTCGCGACCGATCCCGCCGCGCGCCATCGCAGCGACGAGCTGTCCGAGATCCTGGGCGCGTTGAAGGACCTGCCGAACGCGAGCACGCCCTTTGCGCTCGCCACCCGCGTCAACACCCAGGTGTCCGAACGCTCGTCGGGCCTCGGCGCGGCCCTCCACCGCTACGGCGTTTTCCTGTCGCCGGCCGCGCTCACGGGGATCGTGGTGGCGCTCGGCCTGATCGTGGCCGTCGGCCTCTTCACCTTCAACCCGCGCGCGGGCCGCCCCGCTGCCGCTCCCGTGGAAGATGCCGACGCCAAGAGCGACGGGCCCGTAACGGTATTTTTCCAGCCGAGCGCGAACGGGCCGGCCGGACCCGCGGCGCGCGGGCGCGCCGCGCTCGCGTGGTCCATCGAGATCCTGCCGCTCGCGCGCATGGCCGCGCCCTGGAAGCTCGCGACGACGCACTTCGAGGTGCCGGTCTACGAGCCGCTGGAGGGAACCTACAACCTCACGCTCGAGCCGGATGGACGGGTCTCATCCGTTCGCCCCATCGCCCCCGCCGAGATGCGGACCGACATCGGCCTGCTCCTGCGGAGCCTCGTGTTCGAGCCGCTGAAGCCGGGCGCGCCCAACCAGATCGAAGTCCGCATCAGCGCGCGCTGAGCCGTCATCGCGTCCGAGCGAAATTTGTGAACGCGATCGATCCGAGCGAGGAAAGTCGCTCGTCAGGGCGAACCGATTCACGGCCGGGAGGCTCGTCAGGAGGGTCCCGAGCGCCAGGCAAACCCACGCGAGAACGGCCATGAGAACTCTTCGCTTCCAGGGGAACCGGCTTGCGTCGCGATGGCAGTGATGTTCTAAGCTATTCAGCTGGAACGAGTTAACGTAAGGCGAAAATCGTCCCGGAAACCCGACTCTCGTCGGTCAGAATACCTCCCCACGGGTCAGGGGGTGGAGCGATGAAGCGGGCACAAGCGGTACGGGTGAGACGGGCTCTCGACTACGTGAAGCGTCGTCTTCGTCTCGACCTCGAGTTCGTGGTCTCGGCCGGCGAGGTGGGAGACCAGGTCGGACTCCTCGATATCCAGCGCTCCTTCCGGGGCACGGAGGATCGCAAGGTCTGGCTCGTGACCTTCGATACCGCGTACGTCTCGCGGGAATCGCTCTCGGCGCTCCGGCGTCATGCCTTCCACGAGGTGCTGCACGCGCTCACGTGGCCGATGTTCGACGAAGCCGAGGCGGCGATCCGACGAGTTCCCGATGTGGCGGTGAGGCGCGAGCTGATGGCCCGATCCCTGGATGCGCGCGAGAACGTGGTCTACGAGCTGGAGAGGAAGATCGGCCCGCTCGCGTTCCCGCAGCTGCCGTGGAGCGAGCCCTGACGCGAGGATGGCTCGGACAGGTTTCCAGGTCGTCGACCCTCGCCTTGACCTGGAACCCCGCGCTTCCTAGAATCCCCCTCCCTTGATCGATTGACGAAGATCGGATCGAGCCGAAGTAGCTCAGTTGGTAGAGCAACTGATTCGTAATCAGTAGGTCGCCAGTTCAACTCTGGCCTTCGGCTCCAGTATTCGCAGTCGCTTACGAGACGGCGGCTTTCCCGGGACCGGCTACCTTGCCCATACCTTGCCAGCGCAGCAGGATTTCGGCCAAGCTTGGATCCTGGGCGCATCCTCACTTCCTGAGTCTTCGGTATGTAGCGGATTCTCCGAGCCCGACCATGACGGACTCGGCCAGGCTGAGCCGTTTCCCCAGCTCAGAAGATAGCCTGAGTTGAAAGCGTTCGATGTTCGCGCGGTCCCTCGGCTCGATCGAGAGAGCCACGCGCACGACGCCATCCTCAAACTTCTTCGGCCGGCCAAGTGATCGCTTCTGAGGTCTGCGAGCATCTCTATGGCCCGTTTTGGTTCCGGAACGGCTACCTTTGCGGCATCGCGCCCGGCTTGCTTGGCTGGGCCAGTGCCCGACGTGGCACGCGCTTCAATGTCTGGGATCAGCGGTCTCAGCGTTTCTACGGCGATGGCAAACTGGCCGTCACGTTCGATGGTGTTTTTTCCAACCCCGTGCTCTTTGGCGAGGCGCTGGGTGACGCGGCCAGGCTGGTCGTCATTCTCACCACCAGCCGACTGGCCATGCCCCCGCCCCCGCAGCCTGTTGTACCGTCGCCCGCGAATCAAACTCATCTGATCCGGCTTCAGGTTTCGGCGGCTAAGCTGGTTGCGGATCCTTGCGAGCGCCGCAGGAGAGACAGGGGCGCTCCAGTCGTCCCGCTTGCCGGCATCGGAAGTCGTTCAAGGAGCCAGCTCTTCGTGAAGTGTCGGCTGGCGCCCCGGAAGCCACCAAGCGGTCGTGCGGAGGCGGTCGGCCTCAGTCGGAGGAGAACTTTATCAGTTCGACGGGGGTCAGAGCCGAGATCGTGTCGATGCGCCAGCCAATGCCCGCAGCTGAAAGGTCACTCCCCATGCGCCAGCGAACCACCACGCTCTTGCCTTGCGCAGTTGCGGGGATGTTTACGTTCGTTGTCACGTAGGCAGGAAAGCCAGGTGAGGTTCCCGTAAATGCCGAGCGACCCGCGATTGGGTTGCCGGAAATGGCATCGATGGTTCCGTTGTAGCCTTGGCCCGTGAGGGTTCCCCCCGCGGTGATGATGTCCGTGAAGACGCCACCGTTCACAGAGATTTCTATGACGCCGCCGTCGAAATTTGATTCGAGGGCAAATTGGTGTCGGAAAGAAAACGTGGGTGATGCACCCCCGGGTATGAAGGCGGGCGAGTCGAGACGCTTGTCGCTGACGCTCGCTGGGTCGTCGATGAACGCGTCGTTTGGTGCCGTGTCGGGTGTCGTTGTCGACGTCACCCAGAGGGGTGCAACACCGGACGCGTTCGCCGCGGTCCAACCGGCCGGCAGAGCCGGCGCCACGACAACGTCGAAGTTCTGAGGAATAGCCTGGGCGCTGGCTCGATGTGCCAGAGCTGCCGAAATGAGCAATACGCTGCCGGCGAAACTGATCCTGAACAGGCTTCGACGCTCCATTTTGTACCCTCTCAGTTTCATGCTTCTTCGAAGAGAAAGCGAGCTTGGAGTACATCCGCTTCGACACCGCCTGTCAAGAGTGCCTCGACCGGATTCGGGTGGTCCGAGAACGCCGGATGGATTCATTTCGGCCAGACACTTCACCTCGGGAACAAGCCTCTGGATAAGATTTCGAAGATCGATCGAACGAACGTGAAGATTGACGATCAGCACTTCGATCTCGATCCCGATTCGAGTCGAATGGCTTGACGGAGGCGTGTTCTGGTATTCCGAGGCGGATGCGCTGGGAAAGTTGAAATAGACGTGGTCTGCATGAAGAATTGGCATCGCCGAGAAAGATCGAAACCGAAACGGGAGTCTTGAAGATGGCTCTCTCGGTCGGCCCCGCGCCGGTTTCCGCAAATCCCTCCACGCGGGCAAGGTGCGGGCAAGGAATCAACAATTTCTGTATATGTTATTGATTCCGCTGTGTCTCAAGGCTGATTCCTAATCAGTAGGTCGCCAGTTCAACTCTGGCCTTCGGCTCCAGCTATCCGTCCAACGACAAGGCGACCGGGCTACGAGCTCTTCGGCCTGGATTCCGCGAAGTAGACCTTGTTGACGATCTTCCACGCGGACGAGAGCTTCACGAGCGTGATGTAGTCGGTATAAATACTCGTGGGATATTCCTCGCGCACCTTGACGGAAGCCGTGTTTCCCGTGACGTCGATCGACACGATGGCGAGGTCG
>JBDSFL010000185.1:0-5450 GCA_039919545.1 Thermoanaerobaculia bacterium
ACTCGGCCTCAGGCTTCCCGAAAGGCTCCGCCGCTCAGCCCTTCTGCCTGAATGTAGTGCCGACCAGATGGCCTAAGTCGTTGAAAACAAACAAAACCAACCCCTGAACTGCGGAAGTCGGGCTAGCGCGAACATGCTGGACGAGGTGTTCGCGCTGGCCGACGGCCTCACCATCGTGGACGGCCCCTCCGGAAACGCCGCGATGGATACTGTGCTCCTCGGCCGGGCCGAGGTCGTGCTCGTTCCGGCTGGAACTTCCAGCGACGATGTGGACGCCGCTCGCGCGTCGATGGAACGCGTTCGGAGCGCGGGCCGCATCGGGCTCGTCGTTCTCACCCGCTCGTCGGTCAATCGGAGCGGGGAAGGAGAAGAGGCCCGCGCCGTGCTCGCGCAGGACGGCCTTCGCGTGGCCCGCACCGAGATTCGCTGGCATGCGGCTCACGAAGACGCCGCGGCGGCGCGATTGACGGTGGGCGATCTCCCGCCGCGAAACCACGCCTTCCGTGAGATCCGCGGCCTCGCGACGGAGCTCCTGACCCTGCTCGGAAAATCAGCGACCCTTTCGGACACCGCGCACGATGCGGAGCGTGCCGAAATCAGCTGAGCGGCCGTCGTTTCACCTGGCGGCGGAAATATCCGTCGCCGGGTGAATCTCCCAGTTCGTGCCGCGCGGATCCTTCGATTCGTCGTCCGGCTCGTAGAAAAGCCACCCGGTCGCCTTCACCGTCGTGCCCACCAGCTTCTTGAGGCTGGCGCGAGAGAGCGAGACCTTCTTCTTCTGCCACGCGGCGGTCGCTTCGACGATCACCCACTTCTTCGTGTCTCTCTCGCCTCCCTTCGGCGCGAGCACGAGGTGGAGGTCGCCGTCTTCCTCGCGTTCGGCCTGCACGACGATGCCTTCGATCGTCGCCCCCTTGGAGGTCGACCAGTCGGAAGGGCCCGTCTTCGTGAGGAGCGCATCGAGCGTGGCCGCTGGATCGATCTCGGCGGGCTTCGGCGCGCGCGCGCGGCTCTTCAGCGCCTTCAACTCCTTGGTCTCGCCCTTGTCTTCTTCGGACCGGGCAGGCGCGGCGTGAGCCATCGCGGAAGCAAGAAGGAAGCAGATGAGAGGACGGAGTGCGTTCCTTTCGAGCTCTGGCACGGTTGTTCCCTCCGTGAGAAGTATGGGACAGGTCCCGGAGCCGAGTCAGATTCCGCCGTACCCATGGGCAGATCGACGAGACGCCGATCCTCGTTCTCGCGTCCTGAGCTGAATTCAGACGAGCTCACGGACGTGCCGCGCGATCTGCACGGCCTCGTCCGTGGGGATCACCCAGATCGCCGGGCTCGAACCTTCCGTGCTGATCCGGCGAGCGTCGGCAAAGTCGGCACCGCCGGCATTCGCCGTCTCGTCGAGCGACCAGCCCAGCCCGTTCATCGGCCCGAGAATCCGCTCGCGCGCGAAGGCCGAGTTCTCGCCGATGCCTCCGGAGAACACGATGAGGTCGACGCCGCCGAGCACGGCCCAGAACGCGCCGAGATACTTCCTCACGCGATAGCAGAAGAGCTCGATGGCCGCCGCGGCGCGCGCGTCACCCGTGGCCGCGAGCCGTTCCAGCTCGGCTAAATCACCCGTCGTCCCGCTCACGCCCCGCAGGCCCGACTCCTTCTCGAGCACCTGCTCGAGGCCGTCCGGATCGAGCCCCGCGTGGCGCTGCAGGAAGAGCACCAGCCCGGCATCGAGATCTCCCGAGCGCGTTCCCATCATCAGACCTTCGAGCGGCGTGAAGCCCATGCTGGTGTCCACGGAGCGGCCCTCGAGGACGGCCGTCACGCTCGCCCCCGAGCCGAGGTGACACAGGAGCGTGCGTGAAGAGGGTGCGATACCGAGCTCGCCGATGCGGCGCATGAGATAGGCGCACGAGATGCCATGGAAGCCGTAGCGGCGAATCGCGAAGCGCTCGGTCAGCTCGCGCGGGAGCGCGTACGCCTGCGCGACGGCGGGAAGCTCGTGATGGAAGCCGGTGTCGAAGACGGCCACGTGCGGAACGTCTGCGAGCAACGAGCGGGCCGCGCGCATGACGGTGAGGCTCGGGCCGTTGTGCAAGGGCGCCAGCTCGGCGTGACGCGCGAGAGTGGCCAGCACGGCTTCGTCCACGAGAGTGGGTTGCCACAGCTCGGGACCGCCGTGCACGACGCGGTGGCCCGCCGCGCGAACGGCCGAGACGCCATCGGGCCGCGCCTGAAGATCCCGCAGCACCCGTTCGACGGCTGCGCCATGATCGACGCATTCCGCCGAGCCGATCCGCTTGACGTTTCCTTCCGTGAGCAGCGCTCCCGAACCGTCGAAGAGGCCGTACTTCAGTGACGAGCTGCCCGCATTGAAGACGAGCACCGCGTCGCGGCTTCTTGCCGTGTCCTTTTCCGTTCTCGGTTCGCCTCGCGCCACGACGCTGATGCTACGCGCGTGCGGAATGAATTCGCTTCAGCACGTCCGCAGACTCGCGATTCGAAAGCGCGCTCGGCTCGCCGGGGGCCGGCTCTGGGCCCCCGCGGTCGACCTCGGTATCGCGGTTCGCGCAGATCGGCTCCTTCGCCATCCGCTCGGTCGTGATCAGCACCACCGCTCCGACGATCACCCCGGCCGCGATGAGCGTGCGCGCGGTGAGCGGCTCCCCGTGGAAGGCCCAGCCCAGCAGCACCGCGATCACCGGATTCACGAATGCGTAGGTCGAGACGCGTGCCGGAGCCACCACCGTGAGGAGCCAGACATACGCGCTCAGGCCGATGAGCGATCCGAAGACGACGAGGTAGGCGAGCGCCGCGATCGACTTCGGCGTGATCGCGTCGAGACGGAGCCGGCTCCCCTCGCCGAACAGCAATCCGAAGGCGAAGAGGAGCGCACCGCCCACCAGCATCTCCATGGCCGTCCCGAGCAGGGGAGACGCGGGGAGCTTCACGCGGCGTGACAGGACGGTGCCCGTGGCCCAGCAGAGAGCGCCGGCGACGAGCGCCGCGACACCGATCGGGTCGACGCGATTGCTCCCGGCCAGCTCGCCCGGCCCGACGAGCAAGACGAGGCCCAAGAAGCCCATGAACAGCCCCGCCAGCACGCGGCGGGTGGGCCATCTCCTGCGGATGAGGGAGTCGAGCAGGACGGTCCAGAGCGGCACCGTGGCCACGGGCAGCGCGGCCAGGCCCGAAGCCACGCGCTGCTCGGCCCACACCACGCCGCCGTTGCCGCCGAGGAGCAGGAACGCGCCGATGATTCCCGCGCCGATCCAGTGCGCCTTCTCGGGGCGGCCCGCCTGCTTGCGCGCGAGGGGATACAGGATGGCCCCGGCGATGAGGTAGCGCGTGCCGGCCATCAAGAAAGGCGGCATGGTGTCGATGGCGAGGCGGATGGCGAGATACGTGGAGCCCCAGATGAGGTAGATGGCCGCGAACGCGGGGATGACGCGGCCGCGGGACGTGGAGACGAGCTCACGCAGGCTCATGGGCGCGCCCGCTTCCTGCTGCTGACGCTCTTCGCAGGCCTGGCTGTCACTGACTTGGTTTTCACTGACTTGGCTTTCGCGGACTTCGCTTCGACCGACCTCGCCTTCACCGGGTTCGCGTTCGCTTGTTTCGGCAGCGGCAGAGCCTGCGTCTCCTTGATCGACTCGAGCACGATCGTCGAGCGCGTGGCGCGCAGCGTCTTGATCGCCCCGAAGCCCTCGCGCAGCAGCTGGCCCAGCGCCTGCGCATTCGCGACGCGGACCTTCACGAGGTAGCAGTCCTCGCCCGCCACGTGATGCACTTCGAGCACTTCGGGAAATGCCGCCAGACGTGTCGCGGTATTCAACGTGCCGGAGTAGTCGTCCGAGCGGACGAAGACGAACGCGAGGAGGCCGAGCCCCAGCGCGTGGGGCTCGAGCCGGGCGCCGCAGCTCTGCAGGACACGCCGCTCCTCGAGCTTCTTCACCCGCTCGAAGACGGCCGAGGGGGCCAGCCCCACCCGCCTGGCGATCTCGGCGTTCGACGTGCGCGCATCGACCTGAAGAATCGTCAGTATTTGTGAGTCGATGCCGTCGATCATTCGTCCAACCTGCCTGTGGAGAGAAGGTATGGCGGAGCGAGGCGGTGCGTCAAGGGTCTGCTCGACCAAGGGAGGCCGCTGGCCATCCATCGCACCTTGGCCGGCACGGAACCGTGACGGAGGGCACAGGAGGCGAATATCTCGTCTTTCGCCCGGCGGCCCTGCCCCCCGTCACGCGATCCATCCGGGCACGATCACCAGCCGTGGGCGATGAGGATCGGCGCGGCGATGAAGCACGCCGAAGCGGCGGAGACCACCGCGACGCGCTTCCACGACCCGCGCCCGTTCGTGAGGTTGTGGTACACGCGCACCAGCGTCGCGCCGATGCCGAGGAACGTGGCGCCCGCGGCGAGAAACAGGACAGCCGGGTCGGACCAGGCAAAGGTGATGTCCATGAGGTGCCTCCTGAAAGAGGAGATCGTGCTGCCCTGCAAGTGGTTCCCGCACGACGCGCCGGAGCCGGTCAAGGAGGCGTCCGGCCGTTCCGCTCCCCGGTGATACGCTCGATTCGCGATCGCGATGAACGAGGTCCGCGGCTTTTTCTACATCTGGATCGGCGACCTTCGGCCGGGGGTCGCCCGGAGATGACGGGGCGCTCCATCCCGTTCATGACCGCCGCGTGGAAAAGGCTGGCCATCGTCACCTTCAAGGTGCCGGACGACGTGATCGCGCCCTACCTGGTTCCCGGCACAGAACCCGATCGCTGGGAGGGCTCGGCGCTGGCGAGCGTGGTGGCCTTCGAGTTCGAGAAGATGTCGGTGTTCGGCATTCCCGCGTTCGGCTTCCGGAGCTTCCCCGAATGGAACCTCCGTTTCTACGTGAGGTGTCCGTCGCCCGACTCGGGCGAAACGGAATCCATCCGCCGCGGCGTGACCTTCGTGACGGAGTTCGTCCCCGGTCGAATCGTGGCCGGCATGGCGCGAGCCCTTTACGACGAGCCCTACCGCGCCGTGCCCTACTCCCTGGACCGGCACGCCGTGGGAACGAGCCAGTCGATGGACCATGTCGTCGAGCTCGGCGGACGCACGCATCGCTTCCGGTTCATCGCCGGAGGAGCGCCCGTGGTGCCGCCGCCAGACTCCCTCGCGCACTTCCTCAAGGAGCAGGAATGGGGTTTCGGAACGACGCGCGGCGGACGGCGAGGCGTCTACCGTGTCGAGCACCCGCGCTGGGGTGTCCATCCCGAGACGCGCTTCGACCTCGACGTGGACTTCGGGGCGCTGTACGGAGAGCGCTGGAGCCTCCTCGACCACGCCACGCCCATCTCTAAAATCGTGGTCGAAGGCTCCCCGATCAAGGTCTTCACGAGGACCGTGGAAGCCCCCTGAATCCGGCATTCGAGGTCCAGTTTGACCAGACAGCCGCAGGGTGTTAGCTTTCGCCCCTCGCCGAA
>JBDSFL010000189.1:0-4815 GCA_039919545.1 Thermoanaerobaculia bacterium
TCGCCGAGATCCTCCAGCACGGAATCGTCGCGGCGCTCTCAGGCCTGCCCGGCGTCACGAGCGTGGAGGCGCGACTCGTGTGGGAGCCGTCCTGGAATCCCGGAATGATGCGGCCCGCGGCGCGCGAGCGGCTCGGCGCATGAAGTTCACCGTGAGCTTCCCGGGAGCCGTGGACGCGACCTTCGGCGGCCACACCGTTCGCACCGACCAGCCTCCGCCGGCCGGCGCAGACACCGGCCCGTCGCCATTCGACCTCTTCCTTTCCTCGATCGCCACCTGCATGGGCTTCTACGCGCTCCGCTTCTGTCAGGAGCGGGGGCTGTCGATCGAGGGGCTCGCGCTCACGCTCGAGCCGGAGAGGAGCGCCGACCGGAAGCGCGTGGAGACCATTCGCATCTCGCTCGGTCTTCCTTTCGGCTTTCCCGAGAAATACGAGCAGGCGATCCATCGCGCCGTCGGCCACTGCGCCGTGAAGCAGGCTCTTCTCGAGCCCCCCGCTTTCGATCTCGTCATCGAGCGGGAGGGAGTCGCCGCTCTCGCGACGACGTGAGGACGCTCCTTCAAGCGCTTCGCCGACATCAACAAGTTTGCTCAAAAAATAGTCTCGAATAAAAGTCGTTTTGGTGATCCCAGGATCGTCGAGGAAGCGGTCCGATGTTGACTTCACGGAGGTCGGTGGAGCCATGTCGCCTGCGCTTTCTCTTTCGGCGCCAATCGTGCGGCCAGTCGTCGAAGCAGCTGATACCCGTCATACTGGTCCTGCTTTCGACCTGCGACCATGAATCCGTGATTCATTTCTCTTCTCGCCCCGTGAGGAGCGGAGGAGCTATTCGCACCGCCCGGCAACCATGAAAGAAGAAACCATGTCGACCGACCCGATCGAGAAACCGCTCTCGTCCTGGTGGCGCCACGCGGTCATCATCGTGATGGCCTTCGGGTTCACCATCCTCACCGTGGTGACCGTCCTCACCTACTCGAATGCCCCGCCCATTCCCAAGCGTGTGACCGACGCTGCCGGAGCTCCCTTGTTCACGCAAGGAGACATCGAGCACGGGCAGGAAGTCTTCCTCAAGTACGGCCTCATGGAGCACGGTTCGCTCTGGGGTCATGGTGCGTACCTCGGCCCGGACTACAGTGCCGAATACCTTCACAGGCTCGCGGAGATCACCCGCGACGCGCTCGCCCAGGAGCGGCAGGGTCATGCCTATGCCGAGCTCGGCCCCGACGCGGCGGCGAGCATCGACGCAGCCGTCCACCGGCTGCTGAAGGAGAACCGCTACGACGCCGGCACCGCCACTCTGAAGTTCTCCCCCGCCGAGGTCTCGGCCTGGACGACTCAGAAAGGCGAGTGGCGAGAGTACTTTTCCGGCAAGACGCCGGCTCCGGGCCTCCCGGCGAAATACATCAGCGATCCCGGCGACCTGGATGCGCTCACCTCCTACTTTGCTTGGGCATCGTGGGCGACCGTCGCCAACCGCCCGGGAAAGGATTATTCCTACACGAACAACTGGCCGTACGATCCAGCGGCTGGCAACCGTCCGAGCGCGTCCACCTATCTCTGGAGCGCGCTCAGCCTCGTGACTCTCCTCGCGGGGCTCGGCACGGTGCTGTTCGCCGTCGGCCGGTTCGACTACCTGGGCTGGCACGGTCCGGCCGCCAGCGGGCACGCGCACGGCAATGCCCTCACAAGATGGACCCTGACTCCGAGCCAGAAGGTGATCGGCCTCTATTTCGGCGTGGTTGCTCTGCTCTTCCTGCTCCAGACGATCGCAGGGGGCGCGCTCGCGCACTATCGAGTGGAGTCGGGCGCCTTCTATGGGTTCGACCTCGCGCGGTTCTTCCCCTACAACCTGCTCCGGACATTTCATCTCCAGCTCAGCATCTTCTGGATCGCCACGGCGTGGGTCGCTGGCGGCCTCTTCCTCGCGCCGATCGTCGGCGGTGGCGAGCCGAAGGGTCAGAAGGCAGGCGTCATCGCATTGCTCGGGGCCCTGGCCATCGTCGTCTTCGGCAGCCTCGGCGGCGAGTGGCTCGGCATCAACAATCGCCTCGGGACGCTCTGGTTCTGGCTCGGCCATCAAGGCTCCGAATACCTCGACCTCGGCCGCTTCTGGCAGCTGTTGCTCGCTGTCGGGCTCGTCGGCTGGCTCGTCCTCATGTACCGCGCGCTCCGACCGGCGATGCGCGACCCTCAGCGCTCCGAGCTGGCCTCGCTCTTTCTCTACGCGGCAACGGCGATCCCGCTGTTCTACCTGCCCGCGCTGTTCTATGGCCCCCACACGAACTTCGCCATCATCGACAACTGGCGCTTCTGGATCATCCACCTGTGGGTGGAGGGCTTCTTCGAGCTGTTCGCCACCGTTCTCGTCGCCGTGATGTTCGTGGTGCTCGGGCTGGTCACTGCTCGTACGGCGACGCGCATCATCTATCTGGACGCGATTCTCTACCTCGTCGGAGGGATCGTCGGCACGGGACATCACTGGTACTTCACGGGCCAGGGCACCCTCAACATGGGTCTCGCCGCTTGCTTCTCCGCGCTCGAAGTGGTCCCCCTCACTCTTCTGACTCTCGACGCCTGGGACTTCATCAAGCTGAGGGATCGCACGTGCGACGATTGCAAGTCGAACTTCGCTGATCGTCACAAATGGGCGATCTACTTCCTGATGGCTGTCGGTTTCTGGAACTTCGTCGGCGCCGGCGTCTTCGGCTTCCTGATCAACCTGCCGATCGTCTCGTACTTCGAGGTCGGCACCTCGCTGACCACGAACCACGCGCACGGGGCGCTCTTCGGAGTGTTCGGGATGCTCGCGCTGGCGGTGCTGGTCTTCTGCATGCGCTCTCTCGTCGGAGACGCCGCCTGGGCCCGCGCCGAGAAGCTGATCAAGGTTGGTTTCTGGGGCCTCAACGGCGGGCTCGCGCTGATGATGGCCATCGATCTGTTTCCCGCGGGCGTCCTGCAGCTCTGGGACGTGCTGCAAAACGGCTACTGGCACGCACGGCGGCTCACATTCCTGATGAACGGGACGTTCCACACTCTGGAGTGGGCGCGCGCGGGCGCCGACAGCGTCTTCCTGATCGTCGGCGTCGTCCCGCTCGTCCTGTCCGTCTTTGTTCTCCTCCTGGCCTCGCGAAAAGGGGAACCCACCTCTTCGTAGCTCGCGTCGTCGTCGTGAGGATCGGCCCCGTCAGGAGGGGCCGATCCGGCGGATGCGCGGGGAGACCCTCTCCGCAGACCGTCGCGGTCAGAACCCGAACGAGAGCCCCAGGTCGAACATCCACTGATTCATCTTCAGCTCGATCGTCTGGCGTCCCTCCGCCTCGAGCGGATTGGGACCGGTGACGGTGTGCTCGAACGCGTGCATCACCGAGAGGTGAACCACCGACTTCTCGCCGACCGACCGGCTCAGCCCCGCCGTGACGTGATCTTCCACGACGCCCGGCGCGAGGATGTTGAAGAGGACCTCGCTCTCGGGAATGGGCTGGCGGCAGTGGGCATAGCCGGCGCGGAGCGTCCAGGCGGGGCTCGCCACCCATTGCACGCCCAGTTTGTACGTCGTCACGTCTTCACGGGCGTTTGTTCGATCAGTAGTGATACCTGGCCTGGAGAAAATCGATCCGTCCATGGCGCACGAGATAGACGACGCGATGCTCCTGAGTCAGACGCCGCGACCACATGTCGGGCCCCAGGTGGCGAAGGGGTTCGGGCTTGCCGATGCCCCCGAACGGATCCGCCATGACCGCGTCGATCAGGTCGATGACCTTGAGGGCCACGCGCCTGTCATTTGCGATCCAGTACCTCAGATCCTCCCGAACCTCGTCCTGAAGGACGCAGTTCCTATTTCGAGCGGCGGCGACGGGATGCCTCCTGGACGAGACCGAACTCCACCCGGATCGCTTCAGGAGTTTCAGCCGTTCCGGTCCGAGCACGAGCACGCCTCAGAGCGGAAAGAAGGCGCTGAGCGTTCTCGGGAGAGCGGAGGAGGTGGGCCGTTTCCTGAAGGCTCCGCAGCTCCGCAGCCGAGATGAGAGCGACGTCCTGCGCCCCCCTCCGATGAATGATCACCGGTTCGGTCGACGACACGGCTTCATCGCAGATCGCCGCAAAGTTCGCTCTTGCGTGGCTATATGTCGTTTCGTTCGCCATGTTCCGCTCCCGTACAGGAAGATGGTACCAGATGCGCATTCCGAAGCAGCATTCGCTGGTCGAAGAACCCGACAAGGCCGTCACGGGTCCGATGAATAACGCGTCATCCGAGCCCCTCGTCTGCGAAGCCCAGCTCACTCGCCACCTGCGCGAGGCGCTTGACCCGGATCCAGAGGCGCGCCGAGGTCGCGAGCGCCGCGGACGCCAGGAGGTGGCGCTCGGTCATACCGGTGAGGCGCTGCGCCTCGGCAACGAGGTCGGGATCGAGGTTCAGGGTGGTGCGAATGGCGAACTCCGTCTGCATCAAGCGCACATCAATTTATGCCGCAACGAGGACAACCTTGGTCACGGACGTCCTCTCCGCCGGAGACAGCCGCCATGTCGGCGTAGGCCTCGCCTTCCTGGCGTTCATCGCCTTCTGGCTTGCACTTCAGAAGTGGATCTTCCCGCGGCTGGGGGTCCCCACATGAGCGGTCCCGACACCGCGCCGGTCGGCGCGTACGAAGGGTGAGGCAGGAGCGGAGGAGAAGTCCCGATGCCCTTGCAGCCCGCGGCGAAAGTAGGAGGGGCCGGACGTATGGGGCTTGCGAGGCAAGATCAAGGCGCAGCGGCGTGTGATGGAGTGGTTCTCCTGCCACGTCGCTGCAACGCCGAGCTTGACCGCAACCCCC
>JBDSFL010000105.1:0-5121 GCA_039919545.1 Thermoanaerobaculia bacterium
CGATGACCTCTCTCGTATCGACCGCGCGGCGCGTTCGGCGCACGCCGATCTCCGGGCACGGGGCGTGTCGAAGCGCGGCAACAGTTCGTGAGAAAGCCAGACCTCACGAAACGCCCACAAGCGAAGAGCCCGTCGGAAGGGGGTGCCCTTCCGGCGACCTTGGGAGGAGATGCACTGCCGAGACCGTGAGGCAGCCAACACGGACAGGGCATCTCCGGACACGAGGCGCGGGCAGACCGCGCCGCTCGCCCGGAAGGGCACCCCCTTCCGACGAGCGCCTCCAGCAAGGGACCCGAAAACTTCGGTCCCTTCCGGCGGTCGTCTCCAGCGCGAGATCCGAAAACTCCGGTCCCCTTCCGAGAAGGCCCCGGTTCCGATCCCCGGTTGGTTAGCCCTTCTTCCAGAGCTCGAACGTGATCTTGATCGTCTTCGCCAGCTTGTATTCGTGCGTGCGCATCTTCACGGACATCTTGTTCGTGTCACCGATCTTGCCCTTGTTCAGGCTGGCGGTGCGCGCGTCCTGCGCGAACGGCTTTCCGTCTTTTCCGCCGGGGATCACGACCTCGTAGTGGCACTTGTAGTCGTTGTCGAGGTCCCGGTTCGAGTACGTGAACTCGATCCACATCGTCTGGTGATCGTTCAGGTTCTTCTCGCCCTTGCGGAAATCGTCCGGGTCGGGCCAGTTCCGGATCCGGAAGGAGTCGATCGTGCAGTCCCCGGCCTTCACGTTGACCTTGATCTCCTTGTCGCCCGTGAAGGGATAGCTTCTCTCGAATGTCTGGGCTTCACCGCCCAGGAGAGACAGGCTCACGAAAGCGCAGGCGAGGGCGGCGGAACGGACCGCGAGGGCTCGGGGGAATTTCATCGCGCACTCCTTAGAAGGTGAATCTGGAGCGGATCTTAAGACAAGATGTCCTGCCGTTCATCAGGCGGGCGGTGACGAGAGCCTGCGGTAGAGCGTGAGCAGGGTCTGCGTTCCGTCTTCCCCGCGGCCCGCCGCCTCGAGCGCCGTCAGGAGCTGGTGCACGAGCGAGGCCCCCGGCAGCGGGACCCCGTGCTTTCGCGCGGTGGAAAGAACGATGGCCAGATCCTTCTGCTGGTGCTTGATGGCGAAGGCGGGAGCGAAGTCGCCGTCGATCATCTTGCGGCCCAGCACCTCGAGCGCCCACGAACTCGCCGCTCCCGCCGTGAGCGCCGAGTGCAGCGTCTCGAGCGGCAGACCCGCCTTTTCCGCCAGCGCGATTCCCTCGCAAGCCGCCATCAGATTTCCCGCGACGATCACCTGATTGACGGCCTTGCCCAGCTGCCCCGAGCCCGAGGGGCCGAGCCGCGTGATTCTCTTGCCCATCGCCGCGAACACGGGGCGCGCGCGCTCGAGCGCCGCCGCCTCGCCGCCGACGAAGAAGGTGAGCGTGCCTTCACGCGCTCCCTTCTCGCCCCCGGAGACCGGCGAATCGAGAAACGGGATCGAGCGTGCGAGGAGCCGCTCGGCGATGGATCGCGCGGCGTCCGGGGCGATCGTGGACGTGTCGATGACGATCGTCCCCGGCGCCGCGCCGGCCGCGGTGCCGTCCGGTCCCAGGTGCACCGCTTCGACTTCGGGAGAATCGGGCACCGAGGAGACGACGACATCGCTGGCGGCGGCGACCTCGCGCGCCGTGCCGACGGCGCTGACGCCGCTCGCCTCACCGCCGAGCTCGGCGGCGATGCGCGCCGCCTTGCCCGGTGTGCGCGTGGCGAGCGTGAGCGGAAAGCGGGCGGCGGCGAGGTTTCTCGCCATGCCGAGCCCCATGGTGCCGAGGCCGATGAAGCCGACGCGAAGCAATTTGTACTCGTTCACAGGCGCGGAGTCTTCCTGGCTGCCGCCGGAACGTCAACTGCCCGTGCGCGCGTGAAACTCTCGTTCACATCGAGCGGAATCCATCGCGCGAGCACCCGGCATGCTGATAGAATTTTTTTGTGCACAGTGGGTCGCACCCTGTTCTGCCCGCGGTGGCGGCCTGCATCCTGGTGTTCGTCACGTCGCTGTATCTGTTGCTCGGGCTCGCGCTGCACTACGCGATGCTGAGCGTGGGCTCGTCGAGATCGTTCGGATTCGCGGCTGTTGCGATCGGCGCCGCGCTGCTGCACGAACGGCTGATCCGCGGCAGTCTCTATCGTGTCTTCCAGCGGCGGTTCGCGCCGGGCGCCGCCGCAGCCGCTCTCGCCGCGGTCGGCGCCCTGGCGCCCGTCCTCGCTCGGCACTTCCTCCTGCCGCGTCCCAGCGCCCCGCTTCCTCTCGTCATCGCGCAGTCGATTCTCGTGGAGCTCTCGATCAGCTTTGCCCTCACGTGGCTCGCGCTCGGCTCGGGCTCGACCTGGCCGGGCGGCGTGGCCCTGGGTCTCATCTGGGCCGTTCGGCTCGCGCTCGTCATCACGTTTCATGGCGGCGTCGTGCCTTTTCTCGAGGTCGTCGCGGCCATGGCAGGTGCCCTGGCCATCGCAGCCGTCCTCGTGCGGGCGCTCGCCCCGTACCGGGACCAGGTGTTGGGAGCGTCGTGATGCAAGCGATCCAGCAGCTCGATCTCTTTCCGAACGTGGTGCCGGAGCCGGCGGTCTTGAAGCTCGACCAGCAGGCGCTCCAGGAGCGATACGACCGGCTGGCCGTGCGGTTCGGGCTGCCGTCTGCGCGCATCCTGCTCTCCACGCGCCGGGCGACGGGCGGCGTGATCCAGTACGGTCCGCCGCACATCATTCGCATCTCGGCGCACATGGGGGGCGAGGATCGCCTGCAGACGCTCCTGCACGAGACGGCGCACGCCGTCTGCCATGCACGGCACGGCGCGGACGAGGGGCACTCGGCGCGCTTCTGGTCCGTGGCGCAGCAGCTGGGCGTCAGGCGCAAGGCCGCGCCCGAGACCGATCGCCTGCGTGCCGTACGCATGGCAAACGCTCGCTATGCGTACCGGTGCCCGGGGTGCGGGGCGGAATGGACGCGCCGCACGCCGTTCGGCCGCGCGCGCCTCTGCGCCTCGTGCGACCGTCAGGGAAAGCCGGCGCGGCTTGTCCTGGTGCGTCGGCCCCGTCCAAAAAACGGGCGATAAGGGCCCGCTGGCGGCGTTGTCGTGCGGTCGCCTTCGCTAGACGGGGCGCCGCCCCGCCGGCGCTCGGCTTCCTCCTCCGCCTTGCCATCGAACCCTTCTCCCCCGTTTTGGGCTCAGTGCGCTGGCGGTGTGGGACCGCCCGTCGAGGTCGTTCCGAGCCCGGCGGGCAGCGGGGACTCCAACCGGTACACCGGCACCAGTCCCACGCTTTCGTCCCAGAACGGCGAGCGCTCGTAGAAGAAGCGCACGCGTGCACGCGCGTCTGCCGCGAACTTCGGATCCTTCAGCTTGTCTTCCCACGCCGCCTTCACCTTCGGATCCTTTGCGAGCAGTGCGGCGGCGATCGGATCGAGGATGCGCAGGTCGATCCATTCCTTGGATTCGAGAACACTGGAGAAGGTGCCCCACGCGAAGAGCGAATCGGGGCTCTCCGGCTCGAGCAGCGCGATGGCGATGCGGGCGAGCTCGGTGTCCAGGGGCACGTACAGCGAGCCCGCGGGAACGTCTCGCGTCTCGCGTCTGCGCGAGATCGTCGCCGTCACGCGTGAGCGTCCCTGATAGGGGGAGGACGCGAGGCTCGCCTCGCTGGCGCGGGACGTCCCCACCTCGAGGCGCGTCGGCGCGATCAGCTTCTCGTAGCGGATGCCATGCGCTTTCAGCCGCTCCTCCACCTCGGGCCAGCCTGCGGGGATGAGGTACGCAAACGGGCGCGGCACGGAGACGGTCGGCTTCGTGTACGGGAAGAGAGGAATCGGAAGCGTCATCGGCCGGCTCGTGTCGTAGCGCAGAACGGGTTTGCCGGTCACCGGAGAAATTTCCTCGCTCCAGGCGAATGTTGGCAGCTCGAAGACCTCGGGGCGACTGCGGTCCGACTCGAACGCGACGACGCATGCCGAGCCCACCGCCGCTCCGCGCGACTCGCGACGCGCGGTCTCGCGAGCCAGGATCAGCGCCTTCCCCTTCGACGCCGTGCCTTCGAGCAGAGCCCGCAAAAAGTGCAGATTGGCTTTCACGCGGTCGGCATACGGCTTGATGGCGTGCGTCTCCACCAGCACCGTGGCGATGTTGCGGAGCGGGAAGTAGCCGGTGGAGTAACGAGGCTCCGAGGCTCCCGGATCGACTCCTTGGCGTGGGTCGAGAGAGTCGATGAAGTCGATGTACGGGGCTGTCTTGTAGCCCGCCTCTTCAACCTGACGCCTGGCCGCGGGAACGACGCTCTTCAGCCACGCGCCGATCGAGGCCGGTGTCGTCGGGGGGCTCCCCTCGAAGGTGGTCAGCGTCGGCTGGAAGTCCGCACCGTCGGTGACGTGGTCGTCGATCACGAGGTCGGGCTTCCAAGCGGCGGCAAGCGCCAGCAGCGCGCGCGTCTCCGGGGCGTCGGCCTTCAGCCAGTCGCGATTCAAATCGTGTCCGCGTCCGTTCGTGCGAAAGCCCATCCCCTCGCTCGGGCCGTTCTGGTTCGGGCGGTTGAACTTCGACACGCGTTCGTGCCCGTCCACGTTGTAGACCGGCACGACGAGCAGAGTGACGCCGTTCAGGATCTCCGGCCGGTTTCCGAGCGCGATATCGCGCAGCAGGATGAGCGACGCATCGGTGCCGTCCACCTCGCCGCCATGGATCGAGTTCAGGATCAGCACGATCGGGCGCCCGCTCTTCCAGGCGTCCTCGGGTGTGAACACTTTCTCCTTCGACACGATGACGACCGGCATGCGGCGCCCCAGATACGTCGTGCCGAACGTCTCGACGTGAAGAAACGGCGAGGTCGTGGTGAGCCGCAGCAGGAAGACCGTGATCTCGTCGAGCGACGGCGTGAACCGGAACGACGTGAGCTCGGCCTTGGTGTAGTGGTCGGGAGGGATCGGCGTCTCCGCTGCTTGCGCGTCAGCGCGCGGAGCCGCGGCAATCAGGCCGATCAGGCCAATCGTCGCGCCGAGGAGAGCGGAAAGAACGACAGCGGAGCGGGGAGTCCGGTTCGTGAAAGGCATGAGAAAGATTAACGCAGTAAATGCGATCGGGCGGGGCACGCGTTGCGTGCCCC
>JBDSFL010000254.1:0-4891 GCA_039919545.1 Thermoanaerobaculia bacterium
CGGGGACGGGGCGCGGCCGGCGGCTCGTGCTCCTCGAACAGGACCAGGAAATGCCGGGCGCCGGCCAGCGTGGTGCGCACCGGAATCACCTCGAGAGACAGCGTCTTTTGCTCTCCTTCCCGTCTCACGGTGAAGGGCTCGGTCCGGTGGCGGGCGTCGGACTTCCGGGCCAGCTCCAGGGCGGAGCGCAGCTCGACGACAAGGCCCTCGCGCGCCATCTTGAGCACATTGAAGCTGGCAACGCCCGCGCCCGACTCGAGATAGCTGCTCGTCTTGCCGCGGAACTGCGTGATCTGAAGGTGCTCGTCCACGATCACACCCGGCGGGCCGAACCGCCCGAGCACGATGCGGTCCGCTTCGCGGGCGATGGCCCCGGCCGAACGAACGTCGGCGACGGGATCCTCGGCCGGGGCGTCGGGCAGCGGTTCGTCCGGTATCCGGCGGCGCGGAAAATCGGCGAACGGCCGATGCTCCACGCGCCGCTTGGTGTAGATGCGCTGCGTCTTGTCGAGCGGCAGGAAGAGGTCCGAGAAGGTGCCGAGCGTCTCGGCCGACCCGAGCATCAAGAAGCCGCTCGTCTTGAGCGCATAGTGAAAGAGGGGGATCACGCGTTTCTGGAGCGTGGGCTCGAGATAGATGAGCAGGTTCCGGCAGCTCAGGAGGTCCAGATTCGAGAAGGGCGGATCCGCGGCCACGTTCTGCTTGGCGAAGACGCAGAGGTCGCGGATCGACTTGTCGATGCGGTAGCCGTGATCCTCCTTCACGAAGTAACGCTTCAGCCGCTTGGGCGACACGTCCACCACGTCGTTCACGGAATAGAAGCCGTTTCGCGCCTTCTCGATGGCCTTGTCCGAGACATCGGTCGCGAAAATCTGGGCCGGCAGCGTGGTCCCGGCGGCTCTCTGCGCGTCGGAGAGCGCGATGGCGATCGAGTACACCTCCTCGCCGGTCGAGCTCCCCGGCACCCAGATGCGGATCTGCGAGCCCGGGCTGTTCGCGCGGATGATCTGCGGCAGAACCTTGTTCTCGAGAAGCTCGAACGTGGCCGGATCACGGAAGAAGGTGGTCACCGTGATGAGGAGGTCCTCGTAGAGCGCCCGCACCTCGGCCGGCAGGCCCCGCAGCGAGCGGGCATACGCCTCGAGCGTGTCGACCCGGTTCAGGATCATGCGCCGCGCGATGCGCCGCCTGATCGTCGTGAGCCGGTACTGCGAGAAGTCGACCCCGGAGGAGGCGCGCAGCAGCGCGAAGACCCGATTGAGATTGGCGCGATCGGCCGGTCCCCAGATCTCGACGATGGGTGTCGCGCCTTTGGCGTGCACGATCGGGTGCCGCACGACACGGGCGAGCTCGCGGCCGATCTGGTCCGGGGGGAGTACGTAATCCACCCAGCCCGCCGCGATGGCCGCCCGCGGCATCTCGGAGAACTTCGCCGAGGCCTCGTCCTGGGCGAAGGTGACTCCCCCCTCGGCCTTGATGGCCTTCATGCCGAGCATGCCGTCCGAGTTCGTGCCCGAGAGGATCACGCCGATGGCCCGGCTCTTGTGGTGCTCGGCGAGCGAGCGGAAGAAGTGATCGACCGGCATGTGCCGTCCCTGCCCTTCGGCCCGGGGCACGAGGCGGAACACACCCTCCGCGAGCTCCATGCCGAAGTTGGGAGGGATCACGTAGACGCTGTTGGGGGCCAGCGCCATCCCGTCCGTCACCTGCCGGACCGGCATCGCGGTTGCGCGGCCGAGGATCTCGTCCAGCATGCTCTCGTGCGCGGGATCCAGGTGCGAGATCAGCACGAAGGCCATGCCCGTTTCGGGCGGCGTGTGCGACAGGAGCTGCGTGAACGCTTCCAGCCCTCCCGCCGAGGCGCCGACGCCAACCACCGCGAATCGGCGGGCGACCTCCGGGCGGGTGGGCTCTTCCAGCGGCCCGGCCATTGGCTCCTCGGCCGCGGGCTCCTCGACCGCAGCCTGGGCCGCGGCCTCGGCCGCGACCTCCGCATCGATCTCCTCCTCCGACACGACCATGCCCGGGTCGTCCGAGGGCGGCGCCTCGGGCGCTCCTTTGGGGGTTCTTTCGACTCTTTTCTTACGTCCCGCCATCCGCCGTCCTCAAACCGCGCGAGTCCCGGGAAAAATCGAGGGCAAGAACCGAGCCGCGCGGAAGGTTCCCGTCGGCCTGAGCTGCGAACAGCTCCTGGCGCGCGGGCTCATTCCACCGCGATCTTTACATATCGCGCGCCGGCCGTCTCTCCCCTCCCCGCCGCCTTCTCGGCCATCTGGATCTCCTCGTCGAGAAAGTCGCGCAGCGCCTTCATCAGCTCGATGGCCGAGAACGCCGCGCGAGAGAGCGAGCCGATGTGGCCGCGGGCCACTTGCAGCGCGAAGCGGGTCGTGAGGTCGGCGACGGGCTTCAGGACGCACCCCTCGCCGGCACAGGCGAGACCCGGAATCGGCCCGCCCGCCTCGCGCCGCGCCGCTGTCGCGGAAGGCGGCGACTGGCCCGGCCCGAAGTCGGCCTCGAGAGGATCTTTTTTTCGCGCCGTTGTTTTTTTGTCACCGGGCTTTCGCGCGCGGGGCGGGGCGGGACGGGTGGAAGAGGCTGGCATGAATGCTCCTGGCTGTCCTGATGTTCCCGAGGCGGGTCGATTCTGGTCTTCCGACAGGCGGAATCACGGCGCGCGATGGAAGCGGACGACGAGACGCCCTTCCTCCACCTTGGCGGCAGAGGGAACGAAACCCGACAGGGTGCGCGGGATCGGGATGTGGTGCCGCACGTTTCCGATCCGCACGACGAGGTCGCCCGAGGCCACGGCGAGATCCACTTCCTCGGGGCTCACGAAGGGAAGAGCCAGCGTGAGAACGTAGGCGGCCCCTTTCTTCGCGAAACGGTACGGCGCCTCGACGCGGTGCGAGGCCGCGGGGTCGCGATCGCCATAGAGCGCGCGGCCCAGCTCCAGCAGCGAAGAGACGCCGACGACCTGATCGTCCTTCAGCGGCAGCGTCCAGACCGGGACGGGATCGAAGTAGCGGTGCGCCTCGGCCAGGTACTCGGTCTGGGTGCGCCGCCAGTTGGCGAAGAAGGGATCCGCGATTCCCGGGGGAAGCAGACGATTCACGATCACGGCGTCGACCGTGAAACCGTAGAGGCCGAAGTACATGAACGCCCGCTGGGTCTCCTTGATGACGATCTTCTCGGCGTTCGTCACCAGCCGTACCGTGGTCTTCTTCGGGTCCTTCAGCAGCTCGTCCACCCCCTCGAGCTTCTCGGCCAGCGACTTCACGTTCTCGAAGTAGCGATCGGGCGGCAGGGGCAGGTCGGTCATTTTTTTGGCGACGGGGCGCGCCACCTTCAGGAGGGTGCGCTCGAACCGGAAGAGCTTCTTCATGTACCAGTCGAGCGTGGGGGGGAGCGAGACGAAGCGCAGGGACTCGCCCGTCGGCGCGCAGTCGAGGATGAGGACGTCGTACGCCTCCTCGCGCGCATACTGATTCACGTAGAGGAGGGCCGAGACCTCTTCCATGCCGGGGAAGATGGCCAGCTCCTCGGCCAGGACCTCCTCCACGCCCGTCACGGCGAGCAGCGTCGTGATGTAGCCGGAGATGTCCTTCCAGTTGCGGCTGATCTCCTCGGTGACGTCGACCTCCTGGATCCAGAGGTTCGGCGCCACGGGGACCGGCGCCCCGCGCGCCTTGTCGGTGAGGCCGACGGGGAGATCGAAGGAATCCGCGAGCGAGTGGGCCGAGTCGACCGACATGACCAGCGTCTTGAGGCCGCGATCGGCAAGCACCAGCCCGGTGGCCGCCGCGACCGTGGTCTTGCCCACGCCCCCTTTGCCCGTGTAGAGGAGAACTCTCATGTGAGGCGCGATGTTAACGCCGAGCGGGTGAGCGCCGACGAGGCGGAGCGCCAGACGCCGCGATCACGACTCGTCCGCGGGCTCGCGGAAGTGCTGGTCCCGGTCGCGCCGCTCCTTCTTGGAGAGCTTGCTCTTGCCCGCGTCCCGCCGCGGGGCCAGCTGCCGTTCGAGCCGCCGCGCTTCCAGCTCGAGGGGTGAGAGGGGCGGCGTCGTTTCCTCGAACAGCGTGCGCGCGACGGCCTTCGGCACGTGGCGGTCGAGGAGCTGCTTCACGACGAAGCTCCGCTTGCCGCTCTCGAGAGTGATCTTCAGCTCGTCCCCGACGTGCAGGAGCTTGTGCGGCTGGGCGGAGTAGCCGTTCACGTCCACCTTGCCCGCCGAGCAGGCCAGCGCCGCCTGGCTGCGGGTAGGGCAAAGGCAGGCCACGTCGAGGAACACGTCGAGCCGCACGGCGGCCAGGGGCGCCTGCGGATCGCGGGGCTGCCCCTCTTTGTCCCGGCCGCGCTTCATGTTTCCTGCTTCAGGCCGCGCGCGGCGCGCCGCCGCTTTCCGGCCCGCTCAGAAGACGGGCTTCTCGAAGCTGCGGTCGAACTTGTAGGTGTACTTGTAGCCGAGGATCTTGACGTCCTGCTGGTACTGCGCCGAGATCGTGATCTTGTTCTCGCGCCGGTCGACCTTGATGTCCTTCAAGGGAAGCGGCACCTCGTTCTCCTGCGCCTTCATGTAGATCTCGTACTTCATCTTGTCCGGCGGCTTCATGTTTCCGAAGTTCGCCTGCTCGTTCATGCAGTCGGCCACCACGTTCCCGTGGATGTGGAGGGGCACGATTTTCCAGAGAGCGCTTCCGACCACGAAAAGGACCGCCAGCCCGACGATGAGTCCGAACGCGCCTTCTCCCCGAGTCTTCGATTCACGCCGCATGTCGCCTTCCTTTCGATGGGCCCCCCGTGGGCCGGTTACTTGACGAGCTGGAATGTCCTGTCCCAACGGGTCCGGTGGAAAAAGTGTATCGCGGTATCGATGAGCTGTCGCACCCAG
>JBDSFL010000114.1:0-8260 GCA_039919545.1 Thermoanaerobaculia bacterium
GTCCCGACGCCGGCCGTAGCGCTGCCTGAAATGCCGCCGCTCTCCGCCGCGCCCGTCCCTCGCGCCGGCACGTCGAGATAGTTTTTCCCCGGTCTCAGCGCTCCGGAATCTCGCGGTACACCAGTCGCGCTCCCGGCAGCGCCCCGTTCTTCGCCGCGAACCCGGCATTCACCTCGACGACCGTGTCGGCCTTGCCCTTCGGGGGATAGCTGGGACATGGATCGGCACGGCACGGAGGAACATCCTTCAGGACATCCACGATGGTGCCGTCCTTCCGCGTGTAGATCATGTCGAGCGGGAAGTGGCAATCCTTCATCCAGAAGGGGCGGATCTCCAGACCCTCGAAGAGGAACACCATGCCTGCTTCCTGCGGCATCGACTCGCGGAACATCAGCCCCTGCGACTTCTCCTGATCGGTGCGCGCCACCTCCACCGTGACCGACGTGCCGGAGGGAAAGACGACGCGCGGTCCAGAGACCACGGTCGTCGGCACCGCCGCGGTGCGCGCGATGGAACGATCGGCGGATCCGGGAGAGGGGGAGCACGACGCCATCACGGTGGCCATGAGCAGGAGGAGCGGAGGGATCGCCGGGGAGCGCCGAGTCTTCTCACGTGCGCAGGAACGGTTCGGCAGCGGGTTCCTCATCGATCTCTTCTTCCTCCCGGCGAATGCCGTACTTCTTGGCGTAGTAGCGAAAGGATCGCTCCGTCATGCGCAACAGCTCGGCGGCGCGGATCTGGACGCCTCCGGTGCGCTCGAGAGCCTGCTGCATCAGCCGCTTCCCGAGCCACACGAGATAGATCTCGAGATCCAGCCCTTCGGGGGGAAGGTCGAAGCCGTCCAGGCTCGCGGTGGACGGGATACCGGCCGGGTGAAGGAAGACTTCGGGCAGGGAAGCGCTGGTGATCACGTCGGTGGATTCGAGCGCCACGGTTCTCTCGATGAGATTTTCGAGCTCCCGCACATTGCCGGGCCAGCCGTAGGCCTCGAGCAGCCTCATGGCCTCGGTGGAGATCTTCTTGTCTCCCACGCCTTGCTCGTGCCCCACCTTCTTGAGGAAGTGCCGGACCAGATACGGGATGTCGTCCCGCCGTTCGCGCAGCGGGGGCAGCGGAACGGGGATGACGTTGATTCGATAGAAGAGGTCCTCGCGGAACGTGGCATCGGCGACCTTGCGGGCGAGGTCTTTATTGGTGGCGCAGATGATCCGGACGTCGACCGCCTCCTCGGTGTTGCCGCCCACCCGGCGCACGACCCGCTCCTGCAGCGCGCGCAGGAGCTTCACCTGCATGGTGACCGAGGTCTCGCCGATCTCGTCGAGGAACAATGTTCCTCCCTCCGCCTCCTGGAAGAGCCCCTTCTTCTCTTTCACGGCTCCGGTGAAGGCGCCGCGCTCGTGGCCGAAGAGCTCGGACTCGAGCAGGTTCTCCGGCATCGCGCCGCAGTTGATGGAGACGAAGGGGCGCGTCGCGCGGGGGGAAGCCTGGTGGATGGCGCGCGCGATCAGCTCCTTGCCGGTGCCCGACTCGCCCGTGATCAGCACGGTGGAGGACGTTCGGCCGATCCGGTCGATGAGATCGAAGAGGACCCGCATCTTCCTCGAGACGCCGACGACGGCGCCGTACGAGGGCCGGGTCACGCGCTCTTTCAGCAGGACGTTCTCCTCCGACAGCCTCTTCCTTTCGAGGGCGCGCCCGACGATGTGCTTCAGCTCGTCCACATCGAAAGGCTTGGAGATGTAGTCGTAGGCTCCGGCCTTGAGCGCCTCGATGGCGGTCTTCGTCGAGGTGTAGGCCGTGATCATCACGACCGGTGTCGCCGGCGCGATCTCTCGGCAGCGCTTCAGGATGTCGAAGCCGGTGCCGTCCGGCATCTTCAGATCAGTCAGGATGAGGTCGGGGACGCTGACCTCGAGCTTGGCGAGGCCGTCCGCGCAGCCCTTTGCGCTCCGCACCCGGTACCCCTCCTTCTCGAAGACGATCGTCAGCATGTCGACGATGCCTGGCTCGTCGTCGATGAGCAGGAGCGACGGCCGGTTCTCGGCCGCCGCGCGCTGGGCGCGGGTTCCTGGCTCCGAGGTCATGCGACCTCCCGGGCCGGGTACGCGCTGGGCGCGGGTTCGTGGGCGGCCATGCTCCTGGGCTTGGGCACCTCGCCGAGGGGAAATGAGATCGCGATGGTCGTGCCTCCCTGGGGTGCGCTGTCCACCCGGATCGTTCCCCCATGCTCCTCGACGATGCGGTACACGATGGCGAGCCCGAGTCCCGTCCCACCCGGAAAGGTGTGGGCGAAGGGCGTGAACAGGCGGTCGCGCTCCTCGGCAGACATCCCCCGCCCTTCGTCTTTGATCGATACGGCCCAGGCGCCGCCCGTGCTTCGGGCCGAAACCGTGAGGGTGCCGCCTGAGGGCATCGCGGCCAGCGCGTTCCGGGCGAGATTCCAGAAGATCTGACGAAGCTGGCCAGGGTCGGCCTCGACGATCATCGATTCGGGGTCGAGATCGATGACGATGTGATGGCCTGGTGCGCGCTCGTCACTGTGCTGCAGCAGCGTCAGCACGTCGCGCAGCGCCGCCGCGGCGTCGACCGGTTCGGCGGCCCGCTCGCGCGGCCTCACGTAGCGCAAAAAATCCTCGAGGATCGAGGAGAGGCGCTGCGATTCGCTCACCACGATCTCCATCAGCCGGCGTTCGGAGGAGCCTGGAATGGCCGAGCTGCGGAGCACCTGGGCGGACCCGGAGATGGAAGCCAGGGGATTGCGGATCTCGTGCGCGATGCCCGCGGCGAGCTCGCCCACGGCGGCCATCTTCTCCTTCAGGCGCACCTCGCTCTCGAGCTTCTTGAGGTCGGTCAGGTTCTGGAAGATGAAGATGCGGCCGATCGAACGTTCCTCGCCGTCGCGAAGCGCCGTGGCCGAGACCCCGAAATAGCAGTCGGGGCCGAGCTGGGTGCGGTTTCCTTCGAAGCGGATCAGGTCGGTGTCCGCGCTGCGCACGGTTTCCCAGGCGGCCTCGTCGATGAGGCCCAGGGCCAGCACGTGGTTTCCGATCAGCTCCGAGGGGCGCTTCCGGAGCAGGTCCAGCGCTGCGGGATTGGCGAAGGTCACGATGCCGTGGGTGTCGGTGGTGAGAACACCCGAGCTCATCGACGAGAGAACGGAGGAGTGCAGCGCCTGCAGCCGCGCGATCTCGGCATTCCGGCGGGCCACGTCGGCACGCGCTTCCCGAAGCTTTTCGGAGGCGATCACGACGAGGAGCGCCGTGGCGAGAAAGGCGATGACGTTCATCGCGATGTTTCCCACCAGCCCCCCCCGTGACCAGAGCCGCGTGGGGAAGTCGGGGGAATCGATGACCGGCAGCACGTTCCAGTACATCAGGTCCACGAGCACCGCGTAGAACACGGCGGCCAGGCCCGCGGCGATGAAGCCGCCCTGGCGTCCGAGCAGGATCGCTCCTGCGCTGACCGTGGCGAGATAGAGGAACGTGAAACCCGAGTCCGGGCCGCGCGAGAGGTAGACGAGTCCGGTGACGACCACGAGGTCGCCCACGATCTGAAGGGCGGCATTGGCCACCGCGGGAATGCGGTCGATGAGCAGGAGCGCCGTGATGGAGACGGAATAGGCGAAGGCCGCCAGGTAGTAGATCGGATTCAGCGGAAGGGAGATGCTGAAGGTGAGCTGGATCAGGAGGGCGGAGACCAGGAGCGTGGAGAAGACGACCACGCGCAGGATCACGAATCCGCGCAGCATCGAGGCAGTAGGCTCGACTTCCTGACCATGGGAAAACATCAACCGAGGATTCTAGCGTTCTTGCGGAGTTTGCGAGACCGTTCGGGGCGGCCCCCTACGCTGACGAAAGCGCAGCACGAGGCGTGACGGGGAGCTACCCGGGTGAAGGGGTATGTCCCGGGGGAGCCGTGCGGCTCCCCCGGGAGCGGATCAGTTGATCTTCCCGATGAGGTCGAACATGGGCATGTACATGGCGATGACGATCGTTCCGATCACGACGCCGAGGATCGCGATCATGATCGGCTCCATCAGCTTCATGAGGCCATTCACGGCGTTGTCGACCTCGTCTTCGTAGAAGTCGGCGATCTTGTTGAGCATGGCGTCGAGGGCGCCGGTCTGCTCGCCGACGCCGATCATCTGGACGACCATCGGCGGGAAGACCTTGGTCTCGGCCAGCGGCTCGGCGATGGTGCGGCCCGACTCGACCGACTTGCGGACGACCATGATCGAGTCTTCGACGATGGCGTTGCCGGCGGTCTTGGCGGTGATCTCGAGGCCGTCGAGGATCGGCACGCCCGAGGCCGTCAGCGTGGCCAGGGTGCGGCAGAAGCGCGCGACGGCGATCTTCTTCATGATGTCGCCGAGCACCGGAGACTTGAGGACCAGCCCGTCGATGACGCGCCGGCCCTTGTAGGTGGCGTAGTAGCGCTTGAGCATGTAGGCGGTTGCGAACATGCCGGCGAGGATGAACAGGATGTAGTTCGCCACGAAATTCGAGGCCTGGATGACGAGCCGCGTGGGGAGGGGAAGCTCGGCGCCGAGGCCCGCGAAGAGAGCCGCGAAGGTGGGAATGACCTTCCAGAGAATGATGAAGACGACGATGGCGGCCACGGAGAGGACCGCGATGGGGTAGATGAGCGCCGTCTTGACCTGCCCCTTGAGCTTCACCGCCTTCTCGATGTAGGTCGAGAGCCGGCGCAGGATGGTGTCGAGAATACCGCCTGCCTCGCCGGCGGCGACCATGTTGACGAACAGGTCGTCGAAGGCCTTGGGGTGCTTGCGTAGCGCTTCGGCGAGCGACGAGCCGGATTCCACATCCTGCCGGACGGCGAGGATGATCTTCTGGAAAACCTTGTTGTCCTGGGCGCCGCCCAGGATCTCGAGGCACTGCACGAGCGGAAGGCCCGCGTCGATCATGACCGAGAACTGCCGGGTGAAGATAGCGAGCCGCTTGGCGTTGACGGAGCCTCCGCCCAGCTTCGGGACGGCGAACTCCTTCCCCTTCTCCTTGACCGAAGTGACCTCGATCTGCTTGCGCCGAAGGTCGGCGATGGCGAGGTCTTTCGAATCCGCCGTGAGAACACCGCCCGTGGCGCCCCCCTGACGAGTTCTCCCTTTCCAGACGAACTGACCCATGGATCTAAACCCTCCTGTGAACCAGCGAGATCAAGTGCGCCGCACCGCTCCACCCGCCGTCGGGGGAGCGACCGCCTGTGCGCCCACGAGGCCCGCGCCGCGCGCGATCATCTCCGCGAGCTCGTCGGTGAGCGAGGAGCTGCTCATGGCCTGCTCCTGGGTGATGACGCGCCGGTGAACGAGCGTCGCCAGCGATTGGTTGAACGTCTGCATGCCGTACTTGTTCTGTCCGGTCTGCATCATGGAGTAGACCTGATGGAGCTTGTCTTCGCGGATCAGGTTGCGGATGGCAGGCGTGGGAATGAGAATTTCCATCGCCATCGCGCGCCCCTTGCCGGAGGATTTCGCGAGGAGGGTCTGGCAGAGCACTCCTTCGAGCACGAAAGAGAGCTGCGCGCGGATCTGCGACTGCTGGGTCGACGGGAACGAGTCGATGATGCGGTTCATCGTCTGCACGGCGCTGTTGGTGTGCAGCGTGGCGAAGGTGAGGTGGCCGGTCTCGGCGATGCGCAAGGCGCATTCCATGGTCTCGAGGTCGCGCATCTCGCCGACGAGCACGACGTCGGGGTCTTCGCGCAGCACCGACTTGAGGGCGTTGGGGAACGAGTGCGTGTCGGCGTGCAGCTCGCGCTGGTTGACGATGCACTTCTTGTGCGTGTGGAGGAATTCGATCGGGTCTTCGATGGTGACGATGTGCTTGGGGTGCTCGCGGTTGATCTTGTCGACCATGGTGGCGAGCGTGGTGGACTTGCCAGAGCCGGTGGGCCCCGTGACGAGCACGAGGCCGCGCGGCTTGTTGCACAGCGTTTCCACGATGGCGGGAAGCCCCAGCTCCTTGAAGCCGAGGATCTCGTAGGGGATCTGCCGGAACACCGCCGACACCGCGCCGCGCTGCATGAAGCAGTTGCCGCGGAAGCGCGCGAGCCCCTTCACCCCGAACGACAGGTCGAGCTCGAGGTTCTCCTCGAACCGGTGCTTCTGCACGTCGGTGAGGATCGAGTAGCAGAGCTGCTTCGTCTCGGGAACCGTGAGAGGTGGAAAGTCGAGCGGCGTGAGGTCGCCGTGTACGCGGATCATCGGCGGCGAGTTCGTGGTGAGGTGGAGGTCCGAACCACCCCGCTCGACCAATGTCTTCAGGAGCTGGTGAAGAGTCGCCCCCATTTGTCCCCCTTTTGATGCCCCGGCATCATACCCCAGGGTTCCTGTGATCGCAGCGCCAAACCCACGCCCGCCTGCGTGTCAGAGGCGCTGGATCACGCGACGGTCTCGCGAAGAACTTCCTCGGGAGTCGTCAGGCCGTCCCTGATCTTCTGCAGTCCGGAGCGGCGGAGGGAGATCATCCCCTCCTCGAGGCCCTTGCGCTTGATCTCGAGCGACGACGAGCCGGAGAGGATCATCTCCTTGATCTCGTCGGAGATCTCGAGAACCTCGACGAGCGCGACGCGCCCCTTGTAGCCGGTGCCGTTGCAGCGCTCGCAGCCTTTCCCCTTGAACACGGCCGTCGACTTGGCCTCTTCTGGGGAGAACCCGAGCGACACCAGCACCTGCGGCGGCATCTCGGCGGGCTGCTTGCAGTTGGCGCACACGCGCCGGATGAGACGCTGCGCCGCGATGAGGACGCACGACGTGGCCACGAGATACGGCTCGATTCCCATGTTCATGAGGCGGTTGATGGTGGACGGGGCGTCGTTGGTGTGAAGCGTGGAGAGCACGAGGTGCCCCGTGAGCGCGGCCTTGACCGCGATCTCCGCGGTCTCGAAGTCGCGGATCTCTCCGACGAGGATGATGTTGGGATCCTGCCGCAGGAACGAGCGGAGCGCGGCCGCGAAATTCAGCCCGATGGCGTCGCGCATCTGGCACTGGTTCACACCGGGGAGGTTGAACTCCACCGGATCCTCGGCGGTCATGATGTTCGTCTCGGGCGTGTTGATGCGGGAGAGGGCCGAGTAGAGCGTGTTCGTCTTCCCCGAGCCGGTGGGGCCGGTGACGAGGACCATCCCCCAGGGACGGAGGATCGCCTTCTCGAACACGATGAGGCTCGCCTTCTCGAAGCCGAGCTTCGTCATGTCGAGCATCAGGTTGTCCTTGTCCAGCAGCCGGCAGACGATCTTCTCGCCGAACAGCGTGGGCAGGACCGAGACGCGGTAGTCGAGCTCCTTGATCTTGCCCGCCAGCTTCATCTTGATCTTGATGCGCCCGTCCTGGGGCAGCCGCTTCTCGGCGATGTCCAGGCGCGCCAGAATCTTGATGCGGGAGGCGATGGCCTCCTTCAGCTTCGGAGGAGGATTCATCACCTCGTAGAGGATGCCGTCGATACGGTACCTCACGCGGTATTCCTTCTCGTACGGCTCGATGTGGATATCCGAGGCTCCACGCTTGATGGCGTCGGTGAGAATGATGTTGACGAGCCGAACGACGGGGGCTTCCTCGCCCTCCTCGACCAGCTTCTCGAGGTCGATGGCTTCCTGCTCGGACTGGTCTTCCATGACCTCCAGCGACGTGTCGCCGGAGTCCACGGTGGACATCTCTTCCATGACCTTCTTGAGCTCGAGCGCGTGCGAGGCCCCGTAGTTCTTGTCGATGGCGCTCTGGAGCGCGATCTCCGACGCGACCACGGGCTCGACGTTGTAGCCCGTCATGAACTTGATGTCGTCCATGGCGAAGACGTTCGTCGGGTCGGCCATGGCGATCGTCAGCGTCGCCCCGGTCTTGTTCACGGGAAGGATGTTGTATTTGCGCGCCACGTCCGCCGGGACGAGCTTCAGCACGTTGGGGTCGATCTCGAAGTGCGAGAGATTGATCGACGGCACGCCGAACTGCGCCGAGAGCGTCTCGGTGATGTCTTCTTCGGAGATGATTCCGAGCTTGACCAGGCATTCGCCCAGCTTTCCGCCGGACGATTTCTGCTCCTTCAGCGCGTCGACCAAATTGTCGGGCGTGATGAGCTTCGCCTTGATCAGGAGTTCGCCGAGTTTTACCGCCATGTCGCGATTCTAGTGTAGCGCGGGAAGCGCGGTTGGCGGAGCGCCCGCCTGGACCGGCGCGCTCGACGCGCCCGCGGGGCTGGCGGGCCCGGTCCCTGCCGCGCCTCCCGCTGGCTTCTCGTTCGAGATCTTC
>JBDSFL010000349.1:0-9569 GCA_039919545.1 Thermoanaerobaculia bacterium
GACGACTGGTGATCCGGGAGATCACCGAGGAGCGGCAACACCGCAGACGGCCCCGCGCCGCCCGGAACCCCCTGGGCGCATGGGGGTTGCGGTCAAGCTCATTGTTGCAGCGACTAGGCGGAGAGCCAACTCCAGCCGGCGTCGCTGCGCCGCGATCTTGCCTCGCAAGCCCCATACTTCCGGCCCCTCCTACTTTCGCCACGGGGTGCTAGCCTGCACCCCGAGGTGGGTTCTTGGAGCTGGTGATTCCGGACGCGTCGATCGTCAGCCGCGAGATGGAAGGCCCCTGGCTCACCGGCGGCGGAGAGTCCGGCGCGCTGCTGCGCTCGTTCGACTGGAGCAAGACCCCGGTCGGCCCCATCGAGAGCTGGCCGGCGAGCCTGAAATCGGCGGTCGGCATGGTGCTCCACTCGCGCCATCCGATGTTCCTCTGGTGGGGGCCGGAGCTGATCCAGTTCTACAACGACGCGTATCTCCCCAGCTTCGGCGTGGGAAAGCATCCCGCCGCCATGGGCCAGAGGGGCCGCGATTGCTGGGACGAGATCTGGCCGATCATCGGACCTCAGATCGCGGGCGTGATGACGCAGGGCCAGTCGAGCTGGAACGTCGACCAGCTCGTGCCGATCTTTCGGAACGGGTGCATCGAAGAGGTCTACTGGACCTATGGCTACTCGCCATTTTTCGACGATGCCGGCTGCGTCGGGGGGACGCTCGTCGTGTGCACCGAGACCACGACCCGCGTGCTGGCCGAACGCCGCCTCCGCACGCTGAGCTGGGTGGCTGAGAAGACCGCGCTGGCCTTCGAGCCGGAGGGAATCGTCCGCGGCGCGATCGCCACGTTCGAGGAGGATCGGGCCGACATCCCCTACGCCCTCGTCATCACGATCGATCCCAGCTCTGGTCAGCAGAGAACCGAGATGCTGGGCATCGATCGTGATGACGCCGGCCGGCTCAGCGAGTCGATCGGCGTGAGGCGCACCGGCCAGCCTCTCGAGCCGCTCGAGCTTTCCACCGCGCCGCTCCCAGGCGGTCCCTGGCCCGAGTCGGCAACCCGCGCGTTCGCCGCACCGCTGCTGAAGTCCGGGACCCAGGTATCGAGGGGCTTCATCGTCTTCGGCCTGAGCCCACGGCTTCCATTCGACGAAGCGTACCGGGCGTTCCTGCGGCAGCTCACCGAGCTCATCGCTCTCGCGTACGTGAGGCTCGACGCCTTCCGCCTCCGGGCCGCCATCGAGGGCGAGCGCACGAACCTCCTCCTGCAGGCGCCGCTGGCTGCGGCCCTGCTCACAGGGCCGCAGCACACCTTCCGGCTCGCCAACCCGCTCTTTTGCCAGCTGGTCGGGCGCGAAACCCTCGTGGGGAAGACGTACGCCGAAGCCTTTCCGGAGCTGGTGGGCGCCGCGCTCCCCGCCGTGCTCGATCGCGTGTTCACGACCGGAGAGCCGTTCGTGACGCACGAATATCCAGTCAGCCTGGATCGCAGCGGAAGCGGGACCACGCAGGAGTGCTTCTTCCGCTTCAACCTGCAGCCCATCCGGGGCGACTCCGGAGAGATTTTCGGCATGATGGCGACAGCCGTCGACATCACGGAGCAGGTGAGCGCGCGCCGGGTGCTGGAGCAAGCCGATCGCGAGCGCGAAATGCTTCTCGCCGAGCTCAAGGCGGCCAGCGAGGCCAAGGACGAGTTCCTCGCCATGCTCGGGCACGAGCTGCGAAATCCGCTCTCCCCCATCGTCACCGCGCTCGAGCTGATGAAGCTGCGCGGAGACCCGGCCACCAGCCGCGAGCAGGAGCTGATCTCACGACAGGTGGGTCACCTCGTGCGCCTGGTCGACGACCTCCTCGACATCTCGAAGATCACGCGCGGCAAGGTGCAGCTGCAGCGCGAAGTGATCGAGGTGTCCAACGTGCTCGCCAAGGCGGTCGAGATCGCCGGCTTCCTCCTCGAGCAGCGTGGCCATCGGCTGGCGATCGACGTCCCGCGGAGGGGTCTGCTCTGGGAAGGCGACCCGATACGTCTCGCTCAGGTCGTGGCGAATCTGCTCACGAACGCCGCGCGCTACACCGATGTCGGCGGCTCGATCCGGCTCTCTGCGTTCCCGAAGGGCGCCGAGATCGTGATCTCCGTGCTCGACGACGGCATCGGCATCTCGCCGGAGCTGCTGCCGCGCATCTTCGACGTGTTCGTGCAGGGAAAGCGGAGCGTCGATCGGGCGGAAGGGGGGCTCGGGATCGGACTGAGCCTGGTCAAGAATCTCGTGGCCATGCACGGCGGCACGGTGACGGCGCGGAGCGACGGGCCGGGGCTCGGAAGCGAGTTCCTGATCCGCCTCCCGGCCCCCTCCGCAGAGCAGCTCGCAGCCGTTCCGAAAGCGGTCCCCGTCCCCTACTTCCTGAACGGTGCGGCCACGCCGAAACGCGTTCTCGTGGTCGATGACAATGACGATGCGGCCGATGCCCTCGGAGAGATGCTGCGCCTCGTGGGCCACACCGTGGGGGTGGCGCACGATCCCGCGACCGCCCTGTCGCTCCTCGATGCGCTCGAGCCCGAGGTCGCGCTGCTCGATATCGGGCTCCCCGAGATCGACGGCTACGAGCTGGCCGCGCGCATCCGCGGGACCGCTTCCGGAGCGCGCTGCCAGCTGATCGCGCTCACCGGATACGGCCAGGCGTACGACCGCGCGCGCAGCGCGGAGGCGGGGTTCGCACACCATCTCGTCAAGCCCGTGAACCTCGAGACATTGATGCGCATCGTGGCCGGCGAGCTCGATCCCGTGCCGGGCTGAACCCTCCGCCGTACGTCAGCCCTGTAGACGCTCGTCGGGCGCCTGCGGGGGCGGAAGCTCGGGGAAACATGGTGGGCAGCACGAATCCTCCGTTGTAATCGGTGTGCTCGCCGATCAGGTTAACGCGGCCGGGCGCGTCGCCGATCACCTCGGGCCGCGTGCCGAAGTGCGTCTGGAAATCGCGGGGTGCCTGTTTCGCAGGCTTGTGGCGGCGGCAGAGGGCGCGTAATCTTTCGCATCTGACCATGCACAAGATCCTTCTCGTGGACGACATGCGGCATTTCCTCGACCTCGAGACGACGTTTCTGCAACGGGCCGAGTGCAGGCTGTTCACTGCGTCCACCGGCCTCGAGGCCATCCGGGTGGCCAAGGCCGAGAAACCCGACCTGATCATCCTCGACATCGAGATGCCCGAGATGAACGGCATCCAGGCCTGTCGCATCCTGAAGTCCGATCCGCTGACCCAGAAGACCCCCATCATCGTGCTCACCTCGATGCAGATGGAGGACGAGGCGCGAAGGGCCGGGGCGCAGCACTTCCTGCGCAAGCCCATCGACGAGACGCGCTTCCTGAGCGAGGTGAAGAAGTACCTGCCCATCCGCGAGCGCATGGACGCTCGCGTGGCGCTCGACGCGCCCATCAGCTTCTGGCGCGACGGCGAGCCCGCCAAGGGACGCCTCGTGAATCTCTCCCGTACGGGCTTCTTCGTGGAGAGCGCCGAGACCCCCCCCGTGGGCGCGCGGCTGGAGATCTCCTTCTCGCTGCCCAACGAACATTCCGGCAAGCTCATCACCGCCGAGGTGATGGTGGTGCGCCGGGGCGAGCGCGAGGGCACCGGCTTCGGCTGCCGCTTCTTTCAGATCTCGACCGGGGCCAAGCTGTTCATCGACGAGTATCTCGACCGCGTGGGATCGCATTCCCCGCGAATCGCGTAGGCGCGTCCTCGCTCACGCGCCTCGTCGCGCCACCGCCTCGTCGCGTCGAGGAACGTTCCCGTCTATCTCCTCAAGCCGCGCCGGCGCTCAGGTCGACCAGCTTGATCCCCACCTTCCCGGCGTAGTCGAGGATCCGCGGCTCGCGATAGAACTCCCCGAAATAGATCGCGACGAGGCCGGCGTTGGCGATCAGCTTGAAGCAGGGCCAGCAGGGGGAGGCCGTGGTGTAGATCTCCCCTCCTTCGATCCTCACTCCGTTCATGGCCGCCTGGAGGATGGCGTTGGCCTCGGCGTGCACCGTGGCGATGCAGTGCCCCTCCTCCATCAGGCAGCCCACCTCGTCGCAGTGAGGGAGCCCCCGGAGCGAGCCGTTGTAGCCCGTCGAAAGGATGCGGCGATCTTTCACCACGACCGCTCCCACGTGCTTGCGGGGGCAGGTGGCCCGCCGGGAGACCTCGGACGCGATGTTCATGAAGTAGCGGTTCCAGTCGACGCGATCGGCCATGGCGCGGAATTATGCGCGAGCGCACGTTCCCTCCCGCCGGGTCCCGTGTAGCATCGGCCCGGTCATGGAAGAAAGAACCGTCGTCGTCACCGGGCTCGGAGCCGTCACCTCGCTGGGAAACGACCTGCAAAGCACCTGGCGCTCTCTGACCGAAGGCCGGAGCGGGATCGGTCCGATCACGCTATTCGATCCCACCGGTTTCCGCACCGGGCTCGCCGCCGAGATCCGCGAATTGCCCACGGGCCTCCCGGCCGCGCTCACCCGCCGCCTCTCACGCACCGACATCATCGGCCTCACCGCGGCGGCAGAGGCCTTTGCCGACTCGGGCCTCGACCTGTCGCGCGAGAACCCCGAGCGCATCGGCGTCGTCCTCGGCGGCGGTGTCTCCGGGCTCCTCGACAGCGAGAACTATTATCGCGACCTGCTGGCACGCGGACCACGCGGGGCGCGTCCCACCCGCGTGCTGAACCATCCCCCCGACCAGACGACCGATCGAATCGCCGAGCGGTGGGGGCTGCTGGGCCCCCGCTCCACCATCACCACGGCGTGCTCGTCCTCGGCCACGTCGCTCGGCTACGCGGCCGACCTCATCCGGCACAACGTCTGCGACGTCGTCGTCACGGGGGGCGCGGACACCTTCGCCCGCCTCACGCACGGCGGCTTCAACGCCCTGCGCGCCGTCGACCCCGAGCCGTGCCGCCCGTTCGATCGGAGGCGCAAGGGTCTCTCCATCGGCGAGGCCTCGGGCATCCTGATCTTCGAGAGCGAGGAGCGTGCCCGTCGCCGCGGCGCGCACATCCACGCACGCTTCCTGGGCTACGGCGTCACCTCCGACGCGCACCACATGACGCAGCCCGAGCCCAGCGGCGAGGCCTGCGCGCGCACCCTGCGCGCCTGCCTCACCGCCTCGCGCCTGAACGCCGCCGACGTGGACTATGTGAACGCCCACGGCACGGCCACACCGCAGAACGATTCCGCCGAGACCGCCTCCATCAAGATCGCGCTCGGCGAGCGCGCGCGCCAGATCCCGGTCTCCTCGATCAAGTCGATGCTCGGGCACTGCCTCTGCTCGGCAGGCGCCATCGAGGCCGTGGCCACCGTTTGCACGCTCGAGACCGGCATCGTGCCCCCGACCATCCGCTACGAGGAGCCAGACCCCGAATGCGATCTCGACGTGGTGCCGAACGTGGCGCGCGAGCTTTCCGTGCAGGTGGCGCTCTCGAACTCGTTCGCCTTCGGCGGCAACTCCACCACCGTGGCATTCGGTCGCTTCTGAGCAGCGCTTACTCGTTCCTTCCGTGTACCATGCGCCGCTCATGAAAGCTCCCGTCATCACGGGCGTGGGCGCCGTGACGGCGCTCGGCCGCGACATCCGCACCACGCGCGACGCGCTCGCCGCGGGCCGCTCGGCCATCGCGCCCATCGTCGAGGCGCCGCTCGCGCGCGTTCCGCCGTCTCCCGCGGCACGCATCGGCCCGTTCACCACCGACCCCGAGCTGCCGAAGGCGCGCGCGCGGCGCCTCGACCTGGGGAGCCAGTACGCGATCGTGGCGGCGCGCCAGTGCCTGGCCGACGGCCGCTACGAGATGGCGGGGCGCGAGGAGCGGACCGGCATCCTCCTGGGCACCGGCTCGGCCGGCGCGGGCCCGCTCACCGAATTCGAGCGCCAGATGGCCACCGCCTCTCCCGATCTCGCTTCTCCCTTTCTCTTTCCGAACACGGTAGCGAACGCTCCTGCCTCCCAGACGGCGCTCGAGCTGAAGATCAAGGGGCCGAACGTCACGCTCATCCAGAAGGATCCGGGGGCGCTGAACGCGCTCTTCTACGGCCGCATGCTGCTGGCCGACGGACGGGCCGACGCGCTGCTCGTGGGCGCCGCAGACGAATGGAACCTCATCTACCACCAGGGCTACGAGCGCGTGCGGGCCACGCGCACCGCGGAACGGAAAGGCTTTGCGCTGGCCGAAGGCGCCGGATTGATCCTCGTGGAAGTCGAGACTTCAGCGCGGGCGCGAGGTGCGTCTCTTTACGCGCGCGTGGGCGGGGTGGGCTGGAAGACGATGGCCATGTCGCCCCACAAGCGCCGCGCCGATCCCGAGGTGCTCGAGGCGACCATGCTTTCGGCGCTGGAGGAAGCGGGGCTCTCGGCCGACGGGATCGGCCTGGTGTCGCTCTCGGCGAACGGCACGGTGACGACCGACCAGGCCGAGCGCGAGGCGCTGGAGATGCTTTTCGGCGCCAGGGGCGCGGAACGCCGCATCGCCATCAAGGAGCAGCTCGGCGAGAACCCGTGCGTCGGGGCGATGCAGCTGGCCCTCGGCGCGCTGGCCCTGAGCGACGAGCCCGCTCTGGGCGCGGTGCTGGTGAACTCGTTCGGCGCCGGGGGAAATTTTTTTTCGGTTGTCCTCACCGCGCCGGGCTGAGAATCACTCCGCTTCCGGGCGTTCCCAGAATCGCCTGAATCCGTACCACTGCGTCGGATGCGCGCGGATCATGCGCTCGAGTCCCGCGACGAAATCCGCCATCGCCTGCCGGATCGCCTCGTCTCGCTCCTCCGCGTCTCTCCCGGCCGCCACGAAGATGGGTGGCTCGATGACGCTGCGGTACCGGTGACCGTCATCGTCCTGGAGCACGTACGCGGGAAAGAGCGGCGCCTGGGCGAGCGACGCGATGCGAAAGGGGCCGATCGGAAACGAGGTCATCCGGCCGAAGAAAAGGAATTCGCGTCCGGTGCCGGAGACGTCGCGGTCCCCCTGCATCGCCACGACGCCGTTCCCTTCCAGCGCGCGAACGATCGGGAGAAACGAGAACGGGGACGAGGTGACGGGAATCCCGGTGACGCCCAGGCTGCGCCGGGCCCGCTCGCGATGCTCCTCGATCACCGGCGAGGGGTCGGGCGCATAGACGGCGTAGTTGTCACGCAGCCCGATCTGCCGCAGGAAGATCCCGCCCAGCTCGAAGTTCCCGACATGCGCGGTGAGGAGAATGGCACCGCGGCCCCGGCTGTGCGCGGCCAGCAGCTCCTGGTCTCCGACGCGTTCCGAGAGGAGGTTCGCGGTCTCCTCGGGCGGGCGCCCCGCGAAGCGGAGGAGATCGATCCAGAAGCGGGAGTGCCGCGAGACCATCGCGCGCCCCGCCTCCTCCACGCGGCGATCCGTCCGGGGAACTCTCAGCACGTGCGTGAAGTTATCGAGGATCGCCTCGCGGACGCTCTCCCGTTCCCAGATCGCGCGCTCCGCCGTGGCCTCGGCCAGACGCGCCACCCAGAGCGGCGGGAGCGTGCGGCACATGAAGCGAAAAAACGGGAACCAGAGCCCGAACGTGGCGTTCGTGACGCTGGAGACGATCGGGCTCTGCTTGGCCATCGTGTCGAGGCGCTGCCCGTTCAGGGTTCGGGCTCGGGAATCACGAGGCCGGTGCCGCGTTCGAACGGACCCGCGCCCCGAAACTTCTGCACCACCCACACGAAGCTGCTGCAGGCGTGGAACATCCACATCCAGAAGCGAGTCTTGAATCCTGAATTGAACACGCCCCCGCCGAGCAGAGTCGTCACCGCCCTCCCCATCCAGAGGTTCGGCGCCGGGGTGTAGAACGTCTCGAGCATGTGCGGCTGGTAGAACCCGTGCACGAAGCGGGCGAACCGTTTCACGCCGCGGCGGTAGACGCGGTTGAACTTCCCGAAGTCGGCCGCGTCCACGCGTCCCTTGCGCTTCAGCGAACGATCGATCGTCTCCGCCGCCAGCTCGGCGCTCGTCATGGCCATGAGGACCCCCGTCGAGAAGACCGGATCGAGGAAGCAGGCCGCGTCGCCGATGAGGCAGAAGCCGTCTCCGGAGAAGGTGGACGTCTTGTAGGAATAGTCGGCGAGGGCGCGGATCTCGGTGGTGCGGGTGGCGCCGACCAGCAGATCCCGTATTTCGGGCGTCGCGGCCAGCGCCTCCTCGAAGAGCGTGTCGACGCTGCCAGAGCGCGTCTTGAAGCGCTGCGAAGGCATCACGATGCCGACCGAGACGGAGCCGTCGGAGAACGGGATCAGCCACCACCAGCCATCGGGCGTGGTGACGACGATGATGTCGCCGCCCGTGGTCCCGGTCTCGCGCTTGAACGTGTCGTAATGCGCGAATGCGGCGGAGCGGTCGAGCAGCGGGTCGCGCTGGCGCCCCCCCAGCTTCCTCGAGAGCAGCGCGTCGCGGCCCGTCGCGTCGACCACCACCTTGGCGGAAACGGTGCGCGGCTGATCTTCGCCCTTCAACGTCACGAGCACGCCGCGGGCGCGGGCGCCGTCGAAGAGCACCTCCTCGACCTTCGCCTCCTCGAACACCGTCGCCCCTGATTCACGCGAGTGGTCGAGGAGCAGCTTGTCGAACTCGGCGCGCTTCACCTGGAAGGAGGTCGGGTGATCCGAGTCCATGCCGTTCTTGAACTGCACGACGCGCGTCATCTCCGTTCCCTGATGGTAGAAGCGGGCGCCGTACTTCACCTGCATGCCCGCGGCACGCACCTTCTCCAGCGCGCCGAGGCGCTCGAGCAGCGGCACGTTCCAGGGGAGCAGCGACTCGCCGATGTGGAAGCGTGGAAATTTTTCGCGCTCGAAGAGCACGACGGAGTAGCCCATGCGTGCAAGAAAGGTGGCGAAGGAAGAGCCAGCCGGCCCCCCACCGCAGACGACGGCGTCCACGGTCTCGGGAACGGTCACGGGAGAGGTGTTCGTCATGAAGAGCGGATTATGCCGCGAGAATCGCGGTTCGTGGCTCGACGAGGGTATGGGCGAGAATCGGTCCGATGACCGCACTGCCGGCGCTGCCGAGCCGCCCCTTCGCCGTCGAGCTGGACGTCCGCTTCCCCGAGGTCGACTCGTACGGCGTGGTCTGGCACGGCCACTACATCCTGTACTGCGAGGTCGCGCGAAATGCCTTGTGCGCCGCAGGGGGCCTCACCCCGGCCGAGGCGCTGGCCGCGGGCTACAAGGTGCCGATCACGCGTTTCGAGATGAACCTGCGCCGGTCGGCGCGCCTGGACGACCGCCTCGCGGTCGAGGTCACCCTGCGCCCGCCGGAGACGGCGAAGCTCGTGATGGACTACGCGATCCGGCGCGTCCACGCCAAGCGTGAGCTGCTCGGCACCGGCACGACCGAGCAGGTGATCCTGAATCCCGGCGGAGAGCTCCTGCTCACCTTTCCCGCCGCGGTGAAGACGCTGGTGGAGAAGGTGCTCGCCTACCAGCGCGGCGAGCAGGAGCTGAACCCGGCGGACAAGATTCTCGTAAAGGGATAGCCCCTCAAGACAGGATCACTCAAGAGAGGGTCAACTCAAGAGAGGGTCAGGTCCTGCATCTCCATTATA